>JALEIO010000095.1 GCA_022769845.1 Oscillospiraceae bacterium | reverse complement strand
AATTGGGATAAATTTGTATCTGACTTAAACTTGCTCGGCGCAGAGCGCCTTAAGGATATTATGCAGGCTGCCTACAGCAGAACTTTGAAATAAAAAGGAGGAAACAATGAAAAGGCTTATTGCAGTTTTTTTAATAGTTTTTACGGCTATGACAGCTTTTTCGTGCTATGCATATAAAGAGGTCGACAGCGGCAGAATATACGCTTACGTTGACGAAAACGAAGCCGTTCATACAAGCAATATGAAGGTTTATATGGGCGATAACGGCAAAAATATTATTTCGTCTATGGGAGGCAAAAAAGGATGGCTTTTTGACGTTGAATCGGACAGTACCGACTATTATCTTTATATGGATGTAGACGATAGTCTTGCCGACAAGGAGGATATAGGCAGAACCGTTAAAATAAGCGTGGATTATTTTGACAAGTCAAATATAGATGTTGCGCGCCTTAAGCAGCTTTCAAGCTCATTTTGTATTGAATACGAAAACACAGAAGGCAAAATAGTTGAATCGCCGTATTATGAGTTTGATAATTCGCTTATGTGGCACAACTATACCTTTACTCTTACCGACGCGGTTTTAAACAACGGTGTTAACGGAGCGGATTTTCGCCTTTGTTCAAAGGCAAAAAGAATGGCTACCTCGGGCGGCAGCTTTGTTGTAAGCAATGTGGAAATTGAGCTTACAAATGAATTTAATCACATAAACATTGTGCCGTCTACAAACAATTACGGCAATAATTTTTTCACAGGCGAAAAAATTTCGTTCAAATACACTTTGGATAATAAAAAATATGCCCAAAAGAGCAGGCATTACGGCGCGTATCCTTTAACGGCTGAATTTACCGCAAAAAATATCGAGGGCGAAACGCTTTTTGAAAAGACCGATACGATAACGATAGAGCCCTGCAAAGAGCTTGAATATAATCTTGACGTTGACATCGGAAATAAATACGGCGTATATTTTTTAACTGCCGCTTTTTCAAACAAAGAGCATAACATTTACAGTGAAAATACAACGCGTTTTTCGTATGTGAGAACCGATTACGGAAAAACCCTTAATTATAATTTCGGAACCTGTTCGGGACGCCGCGTTGAGTGGGCGCCTCTTTATCAGAATGCGGGAATAGGCATTGTGCGCGCTATGGAATCATACAGCAACGTTATAAGCCGTGATATAAATGCCGACGAGGCGTTTGTTTATCCGCAAAGGGCAAACACGCTATCGCGTGCGTTAAAAGAGCGGAATATAAGGCCGATAAACACTTATTTAAGCGTTAAAACAGACATTCTTCCCGGCGAGCAGCTGCCGCATACCGAAGAAGGTATGAAAAAATATCTTGACTATGTAAACTTTGTTACCGACGCAGAAAGAAATACCGTTGTATCGTACGATATTTGGAACGAATATGAGCTTATGGGCGCGTCCTTTAACCTCTATTCCCGTCCTATGGAGGACTACATACAGCTTATGAAAAACACATATACAATGGTAAAGCAAAAATATCCTGACATAAAGCTTTACGGCGTGGTATCAAGCAGCGTAAAACCCGACATTCTTGAAAAAATTCTTGCCGCGGGCGGCGGCGAATATATGGACGGTTTTTGCTGTCACGCATATGCGCCGCGCTACGACCCTATGTCGAGCGGAATTATTGACGAGCTTAACAAGGCAAGAGCGCTGCTTGACAAATACGGATACTATGATATGCCGATTGTCACCTCCGAGCTTGGCTGGGTTGACGATACGTTTTACGGCATTGACGAGAAAAAGCAAGGCTACTATCTTGTTGAAGGCTATGTTACAATGCGCAAAGTGCGCAATTTTAAACAGTATGTTATGTATGTATTTTACGACGGAGGAAGAACAAAAGGAAACCGCGAGCATCACTGGGGACTTATTGAGCTTTTGGGCTCGGATACACCCGGAACGGCTAAAGCAAGCTATGCAATGGTTGCAAATATGAATAATCTTCTTGCAGGCTATGAATACAAGGACGAAGTTACGGCAAATGACAATACCTATGTTTACCGTATGCACAGCGAGGAGAAAAACGACGATATTCTTATGCTGTGGGCAAGAGGAAACGGCGGAAATATAAGCGTTGATTTGGGAACCGATAAAATTGACGTTTATGACGCATACGGAAATATGTCGCATCTTTCGGGCGTTGACGGCGTATTCAGCTTTGCTCTTACCGAAGCGCCGATATATGTAAAGGGTAATTTTACAAAATTTGCCCTTGCCGAAAATAAAATAATTGACAACAGCGCCTTTGACGTTGAATTTTCGCAAAGTGTTTCGTTTAACCTTAAAAACCCTATCGGTGACGGAATGAAATACGAAATTACTCCGATAAACGGTGCGAGACTTGATATAACAGAAATTAAAAATGATGATAATTCTTTAAGTATACAAATAAAGCCGAACAAATTCAAATCCGAGCAGGATATGGCAAAAATAAAGGTGTACGATGAAAACGGCGTATATCTTGACGGACATTTGGCGTTTTTCTACAAAACACCCGTTGACGTTGAAATGAAATGCGAGCCTGAAATCGGTGATGACGGCATACCCAATTACGATATTGTAAATTTAAGCATTGATATTATTAACAACTCAAAAGGAACCCCTAACGGAAAATTCATTATAAACCGACTTTCGGGCATAGACGGTTATGCTTCCGTCTACGATTATTTGAGCATTATGCCCGGGGACGCACACAAAATTATTATAAAAGCTCCGTCCGACGTTAATATTGTAAAAATGAACGC
>JALEIO010000084.1 GCA_022769845.1 Oscillospiraceae bacterium | reverse complement strand
GAAACCGCCGATTTTGTAAGCTGCAAAAGACACGCAAGATCGCATACGCACATTTCGTTCTGCCTTAAAGCGTGAAGAATTTTAATTCTTGTGCTGTCTCCGAAAATTTTAAAAAGCGATGCAAGCGTAATATATTCTTCGTTATCAGACATTTTTTCGCGCACTTTATTTACAACGCTCTCGTGTATAACCTCACAGTCGCAAGTAAATTTTTTCATATTTTCACTTCCTTTTGTTGCATTAGTTGAACAACCATTCAACAAATGTATTATAACACTATCTATCCAATTTTGTCAATAGTAAGTTTTAAAAATAATTTTGACAAATAATAATTTTTATGTTATGATACTTATATAATTGCTATTTTAAGAGGGAATTTAAAGTGAAAATAAAAGAATCCGCCGAGAATTATCTCGAATCAATACTTATAATAAAAATTAAAAAAGGCAGTGTGCGCAGCATTGATATTGCAAATGAGCTTAAATTTACCAAGCCAAGCGTGTCGGTTGCTATGAAAAATTTACGCGAAGAAGGCTATATAAATATGAACAGCGACGGCGCAATTACCCTTACCGACAAAGGACTTGAAATTGCCGAGCGAGTGTATGAAAGACACGAGATTATTGCGCAGGCGCTTATAAAACTTGGTGTTGACGAGGCGACTGCATACGAGGACAGCTGTAAAATTGAACACGACATAAGTGAATTGAGTTTTGCAAAAATTAAAGAACATTTGGCAACCCATCAAAAGTAAGCATATATTCTTTCAATCATAAATTTTTGTTTATTAAATATAAAATAAAACAAACCCGACTGTAAATTGTAGTCGGGTTTGTTTTATTTTATAGAAAATTATTCACCAAGGTATGCTTTCTTTATTCTGTCATCATTAAGAAGTTCCTTTGCATTTCCCGAAAGAGTAATGTTTCCCGTTTCCAAAACATACGCTCTGTCTGCTATGGTAAGCGCCTTTTTAGCATTCTGCTCAACTAAAAGAACGGTTGTGCCATCATACGAAACCTCTTTGATAATCTGAAAAATTTCAGAAACTAAAATCGGAGAAAGACCCATGGACGGTTCATCCATCAGTATAATTTTCGGATTGGACATAAGCGCTCTGCCCATTGCAAGCATCTGCTGTTCACCGCCCGAAAGCGTTCCGGCAAGCTGATTTTTTCTTTCCTTTAATCTCGGGAAATGCTCGTAAACATATTCAAGATTTTTCTCTATCTGCTTTTTATCACGAAGTATATACGCTCCGAGTTTTAAATTTTCAAAAACGGTAAGCTCCTGGAAAATGCGCCTTCCTTCCGGAACATGCGCCATACCCATACCGAGAATTTTATGAGCGGGAGTTTTTGTTAAATCCTTGCCCTCAAAAATAATTTTGCCCGATTTTGGCGAAATAAGCCCTGTTATGGTGTGAAGAATTGTGGTTTTTCCTGCGCCGTTTGAGCCTATAAGCGCAATAATTTCACCTTGCTTAACCTCAAAGGATACACCTTTAATAGCCTTGATAAAGCCATAGCAAACTTCAATATTTTCTACCTTAAGCATTAAGCGCACCCCCTATTCGTCTTCGCCGACATATGCCGTAATAACCTTGGGGTCATTAAGCACAACGTCTGTTTTACCCTGTGCAAGCACTGTTCCGAAATTTAAAACGGTAAGCTCCTCGCAAATACCGCCGACAAGCTTCATATCGTGTTCAATTAAAAGAATTGTCATATCGAATTTATCACGGACAAATCTTATCGTTTCCATAAGCTCCGCTGTTTCATTAGGATTCATACCCGCAGCAGGCTCATCAAGCAGCAAAAGCTTGGGATTTGTCGCAAGCGCTCTGGCAATTTCAAGCTTTCTTTGCTTTCCGTAAGGAAGATTGCACGCAAGATTATTGCGTTCTTCTTCAAGACCGAAAATTCGCAAAAGCTCTTTTGCCCTGCTGCGCATATTAACCTCGCACTCGTAATGCTTGGGAAGTCTTAACATACTTGTAAAGGGATTAACGTGAAATTCGCTTTGATTATGAAGTCCCACAAGAACATTTCGGATAACACTCATATTGTTAAAAAGCCTGATGTTCTGAAAGGTTCTTGCAATGCCGCGATGATTTATAACCTCCTGCGATTTCCCGGTAAGATTTTCGCCGTCAAGGATAAATTCGCCGGTTGTAGGTGTATAAACTCCGGTAAGAAGGTTAAAAACCGTTGTTTTACCCGCGCCGTTAGGCCCGATGAGACCGTAGAGCTGTTTCTTTTCAATTTTAAGATTTAAGTCCTGAACTGCTTTAAGACCGCCGAAGGATATTCCGAGATTTTTTGTTTCAAGTATATATTCACTCACGTTATTTATCCTCCTTTTCGTCAGGCTGATTTTCTGTTTTTTCATGTTTTACATCAACAGAAAGAAGTGCGTCCATATCAATTTTGGTGGGAATTCTTTTCCATTCTGCCGCATCATCTTTGATTTTCGCTCTTTCTTTGTCGATGTCTTTTGTTTTCACAAAAATACTTTTGATTTTGCCGCTAATCTTTGCAATTAAGCCTTTAAGGCTGAAACGCTCTTTAAAAGGCTGAAGTGCAGGCGCATTGTTAAATATAACAATCGTAATAAGAACAATCGCATAAATAAGGAATTTAAGCGCCGCAAGATCGCCCGACAGCTTTGTTGTGAGCTGGAAGTTTATAAAAGTAATGAGCACTGCCGCAAGAATAGAACCGTTTATACTGCCCATTCCGCCAAGAACAACCATAACCAGAATTTCAATAGAATAGTTGTACGAGAAGAACGAATACAAAACCGGTGTTGCGTAATGACCGTATATAACACCTGCAATACCTGCAAAAAATGCCGAAATCACAAATACAAACAACTTGTAAAATGCAACGTTAATACCCATTGCGCGTGCTGCAATTTCGTTATCGCGAATAGCTGTAATTGCCCTGCCGTGCTTGCTTCTGATAAGGTTTTGCACCAAAATAAGCATAATAATCACCACAATAAGCGCAGGTATGAAGAGGCTTGTGCCGTATTTTTTTGTGGAAAGTCCGAGCGCACCGCCGAATGTATCGAGATTTTTGAAAATTGTTCTTACAATTTCGCCAAACGCAAGCGTTACAATGGCAAGATAGTCGCCCTTAAGCCTTAAAGCGGGCAACCCAATGATAAAACCGAAAACTGCCGCAACCAAGCCGCCAATGAGCATTGTTATTATAAGAACAGCAAGCGGCGATGAAATAACAGAATGAAGTTTAAGAGCAACAAAACATCCAATATATGCGCCTACGCACATAAATCCTGCATGGCCAAGACTAAGCTCGCCCAAAAAACCTACAACAAGGTTTAAGGAAACCGCAAGAATTATTGAATATGCAATCTGCGTGATGAGATTCGCCGTTGAACGGTTAAGATTGCCCGTATAGAGCATTGAAGCCGTAATTACAAGAAAAAGTGTCACACCTATATAGTTGATATAATTTTTTAATTTAAAACTGTTTTTAATATTTGTAAAATATGCCATACATCACACCTTCTCTCTTCTTTGTTTGCCCATAAGACCTGTTGGCTTAACAAGCAGAATAATTATAAGAAGCGCAAACTCAAGTGCCGTTGTATAAGGTGCCAGTGCAGGCACGCTCAAAGCGATTTTTTCAATAACGCCAAGAAGCACTCCGCCAATCATAGCCCCCGAAACCGAGCCGATACCGCCGATAACCGCCGCAGTAAACGCCTTAATACCGGGCATTGAACCGAGCGTGGGGTTTGTGCTTGGAATTTGCATAAGGTAGAACACGCTTGCAAACGCAGCGAGTGCTGAACCTATTGCAAAAGTAATGGTGATAATTCTGTTAACGTTAATTCCCATAAGAAGTGCAGCGCCTCTGTCCTCCGATACTGCAAGCATTGCTCTTCCGGTTCTTGTTTTTTTGATAAACACTGTAAGAGCCGCCATAATAATTGCCCCGGCAATAAGCGATATGATTGTTGCAATGTTTATTTTTGCATTACCTATGGCAACCGCCGAAAAGGTTGCTATTGTAACAGGACGGTTTTTTGCACCGTATATCAGCTGGGCTATACTCTGAAGAAAATAGCTGACACCGATTGCGGTAATGAGAACAGCAAGCGGCGACGCGCCTCTCAAAGGTCTGTACGCAAGCTTTTCAGTGACCACTCCAAGCAGTGTGCACACGACAACGGACGCCACGATTGCTACTATGGGATTTCCGCAGAGATTTAACGTGGTTAAAATTGCATATGCACCAACCATAATAATATCGCCGTGTGCAAAGTTAAGCATTTTTGCTATTCCGTATACCATTGTGTAACCGAGTGCAATAAGCGCATATATACTGCCCAGACTCAATCCGTCAATGAAGGTACTCATTTATGTTTTCTCCTTTCAGATGATACTTCAAATTTCAGCTTATACCTCAACTGATATAGAAAAATTCAAAGAAACAAACATTTTCAAACTTTTTAATTTAAAACTTTACAATACTGTAAAAATGAATTTATGGTTGGGCGCAAATAAAATGCACCCAACCAAAACAATCATTAAAAATTAAATTTTGACCGTATTACTTTTTAAATTCAACAATTTGAGGAACTTTTTCACAAGCACCCGATTTATCCCAAGTCATTTCACCTGTTGCTCCAACAAGTTTAAAATCGGAAGCTGTAATTGTAGAAGTAAGAATATCGCAAAGGTCAGAAGCTGAAATCTTAACATCTTTAACGTCTGCCTTCTTCATACCTTCAAAAATTGTCATAACAGCATCGTAACCGTCAGCGGCAAACTGATCAGGGGCTGCGTTGTATTCAGCTTTGTAGGCATCAACAAATTTCTTTGTTGCTTCGCTTTCGCTGTTTACGTCAAACGGTGTGATGTATTTGATTTCGTTCTTAACCGAAGAGTCAATCTGGTCTGCGATACCGTCAAAACCGTCGCAGCCGAAAAGAACTGCGTTACACTCTTTTGCGGTTGCATTCTTTGCAATAAAGCCTGCCTCTGTGTAATAAATCGGAAGGAAAATAACATCGCAGTCTTTAAGTGCTTCTACCTGTGTCGAAAAATCTTTTTTGTTTTCAGCGTCAAAGGTCTGCGTTTTAAACTCAACGTTAAGCTTTTTCATTTCTTCTTCAAAAGCTTTGTAAATACCCGAAGAATACGGGTCGCTTGTGTCGTAGATTGCGCCGATATTTTTGTAATTTGACGTAAGCTCTTTTGCAGCAAGAACGCCCTGGTCGGGATCGCCGAAGCAAATTCTGAATGCATTGTCTCTGTTTTCAATTACGTTTGCTGCCGATGCAGAAGGTGTAATAGAAAAGAGATTGTCCTCAACCGCTTTTGAGTTGAACGAGTCGCACGAACCCGATGTTACAGCGCCGATTGAAGCCTGCATACCGCCTTCAAAAAGTGTGTCGTAACCTGTTGCCGCGTCAGCAGCCGTAGATTTATCATCTTTGAACTCAAGTTTGAATTTAATACCGTTAAGTCCGCCGTTTGCATTAATTTCTTTTATTGCAAGCTGTGCACCGTTAAGAACAGAAATACCGTAAGATGACGTATCGCCTGTAAGAGGTCCTGTTCCGCCGATAATAAACTCTGTGTTGTTAGCTGTGTAGCCGTTGTCAGCTGCTTTGTTTCCGCCGCCGCAGCCGGCAAGTGCAGTAAATACCATTAAACCGCATAAAACCACTGCCAAGATTTTTTTCATAGATACCATCCTCCATTTTTTTACCGATAAAAGTCATCGGCACTTTTTATTAATTTACTATTTTCCAAACAATTTGTCAATAGCATTTTCACGATTTCATAACAGTATTACTGTTATTTAATCAATTTTTCGACTTTTTTTGTCACATTTATCAAAAATTTATGTAAAATTTATGTAATAATGATACAAAATTGCCTATTTTATTACTCGGTGCGCTCATCGCAATATTTTTTTGCACGTTCAAATTCAGCCTCTATTTCAACGGACGGCTTTTCTGTAATAAGCGAAACGGCAACAATTACAATACACGAGAACAAGAATGCGGGCAGAAGCTCGTAAATACCGAAAATGCCGCCTGCCGGTTTAATAAGAAAATGCCATACAAATACCATAATTCCGCCGCTTAACATACCTGCGATTGCACCGCTTCTGTTTGTACGCTTCCAGAAAAGCGAGAAAAGGATAATAGGCCCGAAGGTTGCGCCAAAGCCAGCCCAAGCAAACGATACAACCCTGAAAATAACGCTGTTTTCGTTCCATGCAATGGCAATGCCTATAAGCGCGATTAAAAGCAGCACTGCTCGTGAAACGTGCATAACCTCTTTGTCGGTTGCATCCTTTTTAATTATTGCCTCATATATATTCTTCGATACCGCTGAAGCTGCTATAAGAAGGTAGGAATCGGACGAACTGATGATAGCTGCAAGTATTCCCGCCGTTACAATTCCTGCAAAAATCGGATGGAACAAAAGCGCCGCAAGATGAGCAAACACATTTTCAGCAAGACTCTGTGTTGCAAGTGTTGGGTCAGCCGGAAATACCGATCTTCCGACAATACCAATCAAAACAGCTGCAAAAAGCGAAATTACAACCCAAACCGTCGCAATTCTTCTTGAACGTTTAAGCTCATCGCCTTTTCTTATAGCCATAAATCTTAAAAGCACTTGCGGCATACCGAAATATCCAAGTCCCCACGAAAGTGTTGACAAGATTGTGATAAAATCATATTTTCTTGCCTCGCCAAACAGTCCAACACCGTTTGCAGCCTGCTGAACTCCATCGGAATTTACAACCGGTGATGCAATGTTCGTAAGAGAGAAATATCCGGGAATGCTTTTTGCATTGTCAATAACCTTTCCCAATCCGCCGGCATAAATTGTGCCGAACACAAGAACCGCAATAAGCGCACAAACCATAACTATTGACTGCATAAAGTCAGATGCGCTTTCTGCCAAAAATCCGCCGAGAACCGTATAAAGCAAAACAAAAACCGCACCGATAATCATCATACTGTGATACGGCATATCAAAAAGCCCGGCAAAAAGCTTTCCGCATGACGAAAAACAGCTTGCGGTATATACCGTAAAGAATATAAGTATAAAAATTGCCGAAATGCTTAAAATTACCTTTTTATTTTCGTGAAAACGGTTGCTCAAAAAATCAGGTACGGTAATGGCGTCACCCGAAACTATTGAGTAGCTTCTAAGCCTTTTCGAAACAATGAGCCAGTTAATATATGTACCGACAGCAAGACCGATAGCCGTCCAAGACGCCTCTGCAAAATATCCCCAGTATGCAAGACCGGGAACGCCCATAAGAAGGTATCCGCTCATATCCGATGCTTCGGCACTCATAGCGGTAACCCAAGGACCAAGCGAACGGCCGCCCAAAAAATAGTTTTCTGAACTTTGCTGCGCACGTTTTGCAAAATACAAGCCGATAAAAATTACAATCAGCATATACCCTGCCATTGCCAGCAAAATATTAAGTTTGTCTCCCATTTTTCCACTCCTTAATTGTAGTATTTTGTCATTATACCATAAAATGTAAAAAAAGTAAATAAAAAATTATAATTTTTATTATAAAAACAGAAATTTATGTAAATTATATGTATAATATTACCAATTTTACTTCAAAACATATTATGTGAAACTGTGTATTTATTGACATATCATCAATAATGTGATAGAATAATATAAATTTGATACTTTTTTAACAAAAATAAGGAGGTTACCTTAAATGAATATTACAAACGATATCAAATATGTTGGCGTTAACGACCATAATATTGACCTTTTTGAAGGACAATATGTTGTGGAAAACGGTATGGCATATAACTCATACGTCATTCTCGACGAAAAAATCGCCGTATTTGACACTGTTGATATGCATTTTACACATGAATGGCTCGACAATATTGAAAACGTTATCGGTTCAAAAAAACCTGATTATCTTATTATTCAGCATATGGAGCCCGACCATTCTGCCAATATTTTGAATTTTATGAACAACTATCCCGAAACGGTTATTGTTTCGAGCGAAAAGGCATTTGCAATGATGAATCAGTTTTTCGGAAGCGATTTTTCAGACAGAAAAATCGTTGTCGGCGAAGGCGACACACTTTCTCTCGGTAAGCATAAATTAACCTTTGTAACAGCTCCTATGGTACACTGGCCCGAAGTTATTGTAACCTATGACAGCACCGACAAAGTTCTTTTTTCAGCGGACGGATTCGGAAAATTCGGTGCACTTGATGTTGATGAGGATTGGGCATGCGAGGCGCGCAGATATTATTTCGGTATTGTAGGAAAATACGGCGCGCAGGTGCAGAATTTATTAAAGAAAGCTGCAGGTCTTGAAATAAATACAATCTGTCCCCTTCACGGTCCTATTTTGAAAGAAAATCTCGGATACTACTTAAATCTTTATAATATTTGGTCGTCATATTCGGTTGAAACAGAGGGTATTATGATTGCATATACCTCTGTTTACGGAGGCACAAAAAAAGCAGTTGAGCTTTTGGCGGCGCAGCTTAAAGAAAAGGGATGCCCCAAGGTAGTGTTAAACGACCTTGCACGCTGCGATATGGCAGAGGCTGTTGAGG
>JALEIO010000058.1 GCA_022769845.1 Oscillospiraceae bacterium | reverse complement strand
TCGGGTACCATACTTTTTGCCATTTTCTTTCACTCCTTTAAACGGTAAAAATGTTTTTGCAATAAAAGTAATTTGTTATTGCTCTATTATTGTGCTTTTTTTTGCGTTTAAATATTCTGTAAAAATTTTCAAATTATTTATGGTTTAACGTCAGAAATTCAGATTAAAAATATGATATAAAGTTGCATATTTATTATTTTATAATTTCTATGACACTTGCCATTATTCCGCGCTTGCCTCTGCTTTTGCGGTGGGAGAAAAGCTCGGTATGATTACAGCAGGTGCAAAGGTCCGAAATAAGAATGTTTTTTTCGGGAACGCCTGATGCAATTAAAATTTGCTTGTTTATTTTTGGCAAATCCAAGTAAAATTTGGAGTTTTTTATTATCATTGCACTTGTTTTTGAAATATCCGGAAATTTATTTTTAAAATCGCCAAAAAGCTTTTCGTCAACTTCATAGCAGCAGCCGTGTATGCAGGGAGCCATAGCAATAAATATGTCGTTCGGATCGCAGTTATACAATTCCTGCATTTTTTTGACTGTAAGATAAGCAAGGTTTTTAAATGTTCCTTTCCAGCCACAATGTGCCGCGCCGATTGCCTTGTTTTTTGCGTCGGCAAAAAGCAGCGGAACACAATCTGCACCAAAAACGGTAAGGGCAACATTTTTTTCATTTGTAACAAGTGCGTCTATATCCTCGTAGTCGGCAGGTTTTATAATGCCTTTGCCGCGGTCGGCGACGGACACAATTCTTATATTTGCGTTGTGAAACTGGCTTGATGATACCATATTATTAACGTCAATACCGATGGCTTGGGCAAAAATTTTAAAATTTTCACGAACCGTTTCGGCACTGTCATCGGTATGAAAGCCCAAATTCATTGAGGCAAGATAGTCGGTTTTTGAAATTCCACCGTAACGCGTGGAGCTTGCGTGACGAATAAAATCAAGCTTTGAAAAAATAGGATAGGTTATATATTTAACGCCGTTTTTATCGTTTATAATACTGTTTTTTGTGTTCATAAAATCACCTCATAATAATTTTAACATTGCAAAAACCTCTTTGTCAACCAAGCGAGAATATATTTACATATTTACCAGAAAATAAATTAAAAAAATACGTTTACAAAACGACAAATATATGATAGTATTATATTTACATTTAATAAATAAAATTATATGTTGAATTTTGGTTGATTGGGGAGGTTTATTTGAGAAAAAGCGGAGTTTTAATGCATATTTCAACGCTGTACGGTGATTATTCAATCGGCAGTTTCGGAAAAGAGGCAAAGGAATTTATTGATTTTATCGCGGATATGGGGTTTTCAATATGGCAGGTTTTGCCTTTCGGCACTGTTGACGAGTGCAATTCGCCTTACAAATCATATTCGGCGTTCGGCGGAAATCCGTATTTTGTGGACCTTAATGCTTTATACGAAAAAGGGTATATTACATATGAAAAGTTGCAGGAGCAAAGGCAGCATACACCGTATTCGTGCGAATATGAGCGCCTGTTTGATGAGAGGATAAAGCTGCTTTTCGAGGCGGCGCAAAACGTTTCGGACAAAGAAGAAATTGAGAAATTTATTAAAGAAAATAAATATCTTGATGATTTTTGCCGATTTATGACATTGAAGTTTGCAAATGACGGGAAACCATGGCAGGAGTGGAAAAATTTTAATATTGACGCAAATGTTTTGTTCGGGTGGAAGTTTATTCAATATGAATTTTTTAATCAGTGGCAGGAAATAAAAAAATACGCGAATGAAAAAAACGTCAGTATAATAGGGGATATTCCGATATACGTTTCGCTTGACAGCTGCGATGTTTGGAGCAATCGTGAGGAGTTTTTGCTTGACGAAACAGGAAAGCCGTCCTGCGTTGCGGGAGTTCCGCCCGATTATTTTTCAAAAGACGGTCAGCTTTGGGGCAATCCTTTGTACGACTGGGATAAAATGAAGAAAAACGGCTATAAATGGTGGATTGACAGAATAAACCATATGCTTAAAATGTTTGACGGCATACGAATTGACCATTTCAGAGGACTGGAATCGTTTTGGGCAGTGCCTTCAAACGCAGAAACAGCCGCAGAGGGACAATGGGTAAAAGGTCCCGGAATTGACTTTATAAAGGCGGTTAAAAAAGCAGCGGGCGACAAAATGATTATTGCTGAAGATTTGGGAGAAATTTCAAAAGATGTTGAAAAGCTTGTGGAAGACAGCGGTTTTCCGGGAATGAGGGTTTTGCAGTTTGGTTTTTTGTCATTTGATGATAATGTTCATTTGCCGCACAATTACATAAAAAATTGTGTCGCCTATACGGGAACTCACGATAACAACACACTTTTGGGCTATCTTTGGGAACTTGAAGCCGACAAGAAAAAATACCTTTTAAAATACTGCGGTTATGACAGCGAAAACTGGGAAGCCGGATTTTCAAGCATTGTAAGAGCACTTTTTGCAAGCAGCGCGGATACAGTTATAATACCTGTTCAGGACCTTTTAAAATACGGCTCGGACACACGCCTTAACACACCGGGAACAAGCGAAAACAACTGGCTTTACAGGGTTACAAAAGAGCAGCTTTCAGGCATCGATAAAAATTTTTACCGCACTCTTAACCAAATTTACAAACGGTAATTTTTACGTCTAATGTTACATATTGTTTTCAAAAAAAATATTATATTGACTTATTTTAATTTATGCTTTAAAATATTAATATGTAAGTTTACATACTTTTTAGGAGGAAAAGATTATGACAAGCATTAAAAGATTAACTGCGCTTGTGACAATTGTTGTGTTTATGTTTTCGATGTTTGCATTTAACGCATATGCAGATTCGACATTTACCGATGTAACAAGCGACACTCAGTATGCCGACGCAATTGAAAAGCTTTACAAAGACGGAATTGTTGACGGCTATCTTGCAGAGGACGGAACACGATCGTTCAAGCCTCTTGATACTATTACTCGAGGCGAATTTGCAAAACTTTTGGTTGTTGCAAAAATTAAAAATCTTGCAGCGGATCTTAAGGCTACATCTTCCGGATTTGCCGATGTAGATTCCGACCCGACTGTAAGCTGGACAATCCCTTACATAGACTATGCGGTTAAGGCATCTATTGTAAACGGCTATGAGGACGGCACATTCAGAGCAAAAAATACAGTTTCTTATGCGGAGGCTGTTAAAATGATTGTTTGCTCAATGGGATATGCTTCCGTTATTGAAAAAACCGAACCTTGGTATGACGGTTATATTAAGGTTGCACAGCAGATTGGTATTTTAAATCAGGCGGCAGGCTCGGGAGATGACCCGGCTCCGAGAGGTCTTGTTGCACAGCTTATTTGCAATATGACAACCTCTAACAAAGAAATCACTGTTGTTCCGGGCGGAAATACAGGCGGCGGATTTGTTATCAAAAACGATGAAGATGACGAGGAAGAGAGCGCAGCTGGTATGGTTACCGCTGTTTTCAACCAGGGTGTTGAAGGCGAAACAAGCGGTTCTATGGATGAAATTAAAATTTATGATGAAAGTTCGGGTACCGAAGCTGTTTATAAAATCGGAGACTTAAAAATTGACGATATGTATAAATACCTCGGTCAGTATATTGATGTTACTTATACCGTAAAAAATTCAAAGAGAACCATAAAGAGCATTTCGACAGATGGTTTTAACGCTACTGTTGAAATGAGCGCTGACGATATTGAAAATGTTTATGAAACTTACATTGAATATTACAAATCGGAAAGCACAAAGGTTTCAAAAATTTCGTTTGCAAGCAATATGAAAATTATCTATAACGGCGTTGGCGTAAGCGGTCTTACGGGCGATAAGATTAAAACGCTGCTTGATATTGATAACGGTACGCTTAAATTTGTTGACGGTGACGACAACGGCAAATTTGATACCGCATATGTTTCTTCGTATGAAACCTTCTTTGTCGGCACAAGTGAATCAACTTCAAAAACAATTACCGATAAATACGTTAAAAACGGCAATGTTTTAAAGAGCATTAAGCTTGATATGGACGCTGAAAATATTGAATATAAGACGTCGACAGGCACATCTGCTTCGTTCGGTTCAATAAGACAGAACAGCGTTGTTTCGATTGCAATGCCGTATGATACTTCGGCAACATATGCAAAAACTACTGTTATCATTTCAACCGCAACCGCACAGGGTACTGTTAACAGTATCGACTCGTCGGATGATTCTTATGAAATCGGCGACAAAACAGTTAAGGCTTCGCAGTATTATTTAAATCTTATTCAGCAAGAGCCTACTCAAGAAATGAACCGCGGCGACGTTGTAACCTGCTATCTTGATCACGAGGGCAAAGTCGTTGCTATTTCGGCAACCGATACAACAAAATACGGTTATATCGTTGACGTTATTAGTCCCGAAGGCTCAAACAAAGACGATGTAAAAATAAGAATGGTTGCTGTCGGTTCGTCCACGCCTTCCGATTATGAATTGAAGAGCACTGTTAAAATCAATGGAAACAGCTACAGCCCGAGAGATGTTGCTGGTGTTTTGGCACAGTCGGCGGCTGTTATAAACGAAGACCACGGAAAAACTGCGGCAGGTCATGCGGATAACGCAACTTACTCGCAGCCGATTATATTTAAAACAACTTCGGGTGCAAGCAAGGTTATTTCTACAATGACTACTGTTGCCGCAAACGACGAAACCGATTGCCTTGAATATGAATTGGGCGCTACAATCGGAAATGCACAGCTTACCTACAGAACAGGCAATTATTTCCAGGATGCCAGCGCAAAAAGAATATTCAACTTAAAGTTCACATCTTCGTCAACAAATTCGGTATCTACAAAGGTATTCTTTGTTCCGGACGACCGAAGCGAGGAGGATGAATATTCTTCATATTCTGCAAAACCGGGTAAATTTACCGATTATAAGAAATTCAACGTTGACGCATTTAATGTTGACCCGACAACCAAGAACGCTGAAATCGTAGTTGTATACGGCGGTACTGCTCTTGAAGTTAACGGCTCGACAAAAGCGGTTATGGTTAAAGAAATCAAAGACGTTATAAACAAAAACAACGATAAGGCTAAAAAGATTTACTATTATGATTTGACAGAAAAGAATGTTCCTGATAAAAAGGTACACGATATTGATACTGACGGCGTTGTTGATGTAAGTGACCTTGAATGCGGCGATATTATCAAGTTTGCTACAAAAGACAGCCTTGTAGGTCTTGTTGAAAAAGTATTTGCCGACGGTTCGCTTTATAATCTTTCGGATGGAAGCGGAAATCAGTCAACTGCCGATTGGCACATAAATCACGCAACAGGAACAAATCCTGACCATTACAATGCTTATTACGGTGTTGTATATTCGTTCGATGGCGGTCAGCTGCAGTTGGTTAAAACTGCCGATGTTGAAGGAATCAATCAGAGCGATGCAGATTATGATGAGAAAATTTCAAAACTTTCTCCGGAAGTGCTTGATGTTTCTTCATCTGCAAAAGTTGCAGTTGTGGATTCGTCAGCTAAAAACAGCGATGATATAATTCTGTTCTATGAGAATGCAGAGTCGGTAATCAACTCTATTATTAACAACGGAATAGATTTAGCGT
>JALEIO010000053.1 GCA_022769845.1 Oscillospiraceae bacterium | reverse complement strand
GAATGTGCCGACTGCTGGGCAAAACTGTATTGCTCGGGTGGCTGTGCGGCGAATGCATACCACGCAACGGGCGATATTTTGGGCGTTTACGATTACGGCTGCAAGCTGTTTAAAAAACGTATGGAATGTGCCATTATGATGCAGGTTGACAAAGCGTTAAAATAAATTTTAAGCATAACTTTTTGTATATATAGGTGCATAAAAACCGCCGCTTAATTAATGTCTGCTGAACAATTCTAAAACGCAGACATTAATTAAGCGGCGGTTTGTGATTTAGAAGCAAAATAGGTTTTTAAGAAGAAAAACAATAAGTTTTCAAAATTTTTTTACAAAAATCGTTTTAAAATATTTCACTTGTCGCAACCAAATTTTTGTATGCTCTTTTTAGTTTTTTCTGATAAATTCTCTTTTCTTCCAGCTCCTCAATACAATCAATTTCGCCATTCAAATACCGCAAAATCTCACCTTTTGCATAATCAATTCTTCCAATGCTGATAAGATAGCGCTCATTTATAACCTCCCAGCCGAACACCTTATAAACCGTGCGCCACTGCTTTTGATGAATTGCAAGAAGCTTTTCATACCGTTCCTTTAGGTCGGGAAGAATATCGTTGCAAAGCGTGTTAAGATACTGCCTGTCACCGCTGTCGTAAGCCTTTTTAAGACGGCCTCTTATGTCTTTTTTTGTTTCGGCAATCCGCAAAAGAGCGTCTATATACGAATAAAAAATATCGTCATTTGTCTTATATTGTTCAAAAGAATCAATATCAAATTTAAGCTTATCGGTATCAAGACATACATTATCCAGCAAAATATCTCCCCAAACAAGCTGCGTGCCTATCCGTATAGTACCGTCAAGTTGAGCATTAAAGCTGTCCATAGCGGCAACCGCCTGCCGTTTTATGCCGGTAACCGCCTCCAAAAGCTTGTATGCCCCGTCTTCGGACGGATTTTTGGCAAAACTGTACTCCGAGAAAAATGCAAGCCCGAAAAGCGCAAGAAAATGATTTGTTTCATTTCCGCCGTCGCCCCACATCGTTGCAATAAACGAATCTACCTTTTCCTTTCGGCAAGCGCTTATAGCAGGCAGCATAGTTTTAAGCGTATATGAAACGTTGGGCAAAAGTCCGTCCCACGTCCATATTCCGCTCGCAAACACAATGTGCTTTTTCATATTGCGGTGATTTGAAATTATTTTTCGGTAAAAATTTTCATCATTATGGTAATAATCCCAATAAACCATATCAACATCAGGAATTTTTGCGATAATCTCGTCATCAAGACGGCTTTCGGTGTCATAGTGAAAATCAATTTTCGATCCCATTCGGCAATACATATCACTCCACATCATAGGATGAAGCTCGTATTTTTCGCAGATTTTACACACCTTTTCAAGATGCTCGCCTATAATTTCGCACCTTGAGCGGTAGCCGTTTTTCATTAAATATTTTCCGCAGCCGACGTCATCCGCCTCGTCCATACCTATGTGAATTTTGTCAGTGCGCAATGTGTCTTTGAAAAATTTAATTGCCGTTTCAATAAATTTGTAGGTTTCATCCGCCCCGCACAGCATAACCCTCTGCGTATCCTTCATTCCGTCCGCTTCGTCATAGCGCAGATACTGCTCCATATGCCCGAGAGTCTGAATACACGGCACAACCTCAACACCGAGATTATACGCATAATCGTCAATTTCTTTAAGCTCCTCTTGAGTATAGCGCCCACGCATATATCCAAAAAACGGATATTCTTTAAGCTCGTATGTATCTTCGGTATAAAGCATAATCGTGTTAAGCCCCATTGCCGCCATATATGCAATATATTTTTTTACCGCGTTTACCTTCATAACGGCGTTTCTCGACATATCCAGCATTACGCAGCGCGTTTTGAAAAATGGCGTTTCACTGTATTCAAAGTTTTTTTCATCCTGCCTGATTTTCAAAATTGAAAGCGCGCGCGCAAGCTGCGTTTTTTCGCCGTATTCAATTTCTTTTTTGCCGTTTTTCACCGATATTTTAAGATTTTTTCCTTGTTTTAAGGTTAAATCGCCAAAATCACAGTTCAAAAGGCGCTGCATTTCTGTTACAATGATGTTCATAAAAGCCTCCGTTATTCATCAAGTATTATAATTTTAGCGTTTTTGTCTACGTCATTTTTAATAAATTCCGAGTGCAAATCGTAGCTGTAAGTATAATTTATGCCCTTGTACTCCGAAAATGGCGCACCGTTTTTCTCAATATAAATATTGTTGTCGATATTTAAACCGTACTGCGGCAGCACCACCAGATAAGCTGAAAAATTATGGTTTATCGGACGTGCACCGAAATTAATTGTGCCATGACGCGATTTTCCAAACATATTATCTTTAATTACAACATTTTCAGTTCGATTTTTGCTGACCCAGCCTTTAACTTGACACTGCGGCTCTTTATTGGGACGGTTGTCGTAACCCCAGCCGTATCCCGAATAGCGCGAAATATTGTTTTCAATGTAAATATTTTTAAGCAAATCTCTATTGCTGTTTGCCTGATTCATAAAAAACTCAAACGAATACGTGCAGTAGTCTACAAGATTGTTGGTATAGCGTATATCCTGCTCGATGCAAATATCGTCGCACACACCCGTAAACTGATTTGTAAGACCGGTATCGTAAACCTGATAAACCCAGCAATGGTCAACCGAGCAGTTAGACGCATTCGCCCAAAATTCAATGCCGTTGCCCCAACGCGAACTGTTTCCCGCGCCGCCAATCCAGCCTACAACGCAGTTGGTTATGTTCATATTGTGAATTTCGCTTGTTTGAAAACCGTGCCAGCCCGTGTATTTTACGGCAAGGTTATCTACCGTTATATCGTGCTTTCCGGCGGCGTTTATGACGCTTGTTCCGGGCGCAATGTAAATGGCATCAAATTTTTCTCCGGGATTTCCTCCGTCATAGTAAATTCTTATCGGCGACGTATTATAGTCCGGATCATAAAGGTCAAAATTCTTTTTAAGTTCGTTGTTTGAGTTTACCTTATAGGAACATGTTTCTTTATTAAAAAGCACAAATCCTGCCGAACCGCTTATATTATCCACCGTTTCCCAAACATTCTCAATGTCGGTTTTTTTCCACAGTGATGCGTCTGCGTAGTTTTTAGCAGTACCGTATAGCTCCGGCTTTTCACCACTGCCGTACGCCGCGTAGGTAACTCCACTTTTAAGCTGCATACAAACGCCCCACCAGATTGAGCCTCTCTCAAAGAAAACACCGTCGCCTTCTTTGAAATCAAAATTTGAAACCTTGTCGGTTGTCGCCCAAGCCTCATCGGGAGATAATCCGGAATTAGCGTCGTTTCCGCTGTTTGAAACGTAGTATTTCGTGCCGGTTACCGAAATATTGTCCTTTGCGTTAAGTATCTCCTGCTTGAGAGCCTCGCCCTTTGTTTCAATACTGTCCGCAACATTTTCTGCAAGCTCCTTGTCGTAATTGTTTTCGTCTATTTTCCAGCTTTCCAAAACGTTTTTGTTTCCCTTGTCAAAAACAGTTGCCTTATGATCGTTTGACGCTTCGGCAATTTCGCAGTATGCCCAATGGCTTTCGTCAACGTCTGAAAAATTGTTGATAATTCTTCCGTAAAACGAGCCGATTGCAACGCGTCTGTTCATCGACCTGTTAATCATAGCCGCCGCCTCGGCGCGCGTAATGCTGTTGTAAGGCTTGAAGGTACCGTCTGAATATCCGTTGATAATACCCATCTGTGCCGCGGCACTAATTTCCGCCGCAAGATAAAAGCCACTGTCTATATCGGTAAATTCCGCGCTTTTTGTCTTGGGCGATATTCCTGTTTTAGACAGCAGTGCCGCCATTTCAGCGCGCGTTATATCTTTGTCGGGATAAAAATAATCCCCGTCAAAAACGCCGTTTAAAACGCCTATTCTTTTTAGAATCGCAACGCTTTTTTCATACCACGAGCCGCTCTCAACATCCTTATAATCACACGAA
>JALEIO010000142.1 GCA_022769845.1 Oscillospiraceae bacterium | reverse complement strand
GCTGCCGAAATAGGTCTTATCTCATCTCTTTCTTTATTAATTACTCCTATATTTGCCGTATTAACCTTAATGTTTATAAGATTTGCGAAAGAGTAATCATATGAATTTCCCGTCTTTGTTTTAGATATGTAAGCGTATACTCCGTCCGTGTAATATAAAGAACCGTACCAGTAGCTTATATTGCTGAGTCCCTCGTAGCTTATGCCCGAAACAACCTTTGTGCTTGGGCTCAACGTTTTTGCGTCAAATACCAAATCGATAAATTTTACTATTCCTTCATCGTCTATTGTAGCCTGAACAATATCGCCCGGGTTTAACGGTTTTTCAAGCTGACTTTCCGCTTCGGGGGGAAGAAAGATTTTTTTATATATCCCCGCAGAGTAAACGTACAGCACCTTTCCCATATCTCCGTTTGGCAGCATACCGCCTCTTAATTTTTCTATCATATAGCTTGTTCTGCTCTTAACGCTCTTGTCTTGAGCAACAAGAACGCGGGCTGTTCCGCTCTCGGAAAGGTCATAAACGTCAAATTTATATTTTGAACCTGAATTAAGGCTTGTTCTGTCCAAAACCGCAAAGTCATCTTCTTGCGTTCCTGTTTCGGGAACGCGCAAAATAACAGACGAGCTGATGTTAAAATACGGCATGCAAGACTGTCCGCCCGAGCGGTATGAAAACTCTGTCACCACGTTTGAACCCGACATAAATTTGTATTGCTTAAGGCAGTTTTCGTCATCAATCGGTTTTTCGTATTCAAAAACCTCCTCAGCAGTATCGATAACCTTTATTTCTCCATCGTTTCCTACCTTGTATTTTATAAGCTTTGAAATATTACGCTCCAAAACGGGCAAAATTTCACTCGGCTTTCTGTTAGGAACTCCGTCAAGCTTCGCCCTTTTTAAGCTTAAGATTTTTATGGTTCCGTTTAATGTATAAACCTTGATTTTTAATTCGCCGCCCGCTCTTTTTTCGGTTTCCGGAAGTTCTATAAGATACCCGTACTGCATTTGAGATGAAAAACCTTTCAGCGCAACAACATCATTATTTAATCCGATTGCAAAAGAATAACTTTCGCCAATCTTCATAATATTACTGTAATTTCTTTTTGCATAATCGGTCAAAGCATATTTTTCATCATTTATATATATATTTCCGTCATCATCCTTTGCAGTAATAACACCGTCGGCCGTTTTATAAGTTTTTCTGATTAGCGCAAAGCTTGAGTCCTTTGAGGGCGCAATGGCAACAACATCATTGTTTTTTAAATCGTCCGTTTCGGCAATTATACCGTTTTCGTCATATACCGATAAAACAATATCGTCATTGGTCGATTTAAAAGTGTTTTCCGCATCGTTGTTTATATCCGAAATAATCACGGGATTTTTTGTAACAGCGTCTATAATCATATATTTGTAATCATATACAAAAACATATTCGTAATTATTGTCGTCGTCATTGTCAAGAAGTGTTATCTGCGCATAATCACCGACAATGCAGCTCGGCAAAAAATTATCGATTATTCTGCCGTTGTACACATATCTTGCACCCTCGGTTTTATAATATTTCTCTTTTGAAGCATCTTCTTTTTCAATACATATTTTGTTTGACGAAATCTCCGATACATCTTCATAGTTTGCCTCTACGGTGTCATTGTCTCTTTCAACAACAAAAAGCGCTTCAAAGGTTCCTTTTTTATAAAACACGCGTACGTTTTTTCCAAGCAGTACGCTTGTATCGCGGTCATATGTGTATTTTGTTTCGCCTACAACAATGTATCCGTCCTCCTCCACATTTTTTCTGTCCGAAGGGCAAATGTTTGTTGCGGTAACCAAACCCTCGCTGCAAGAAACCTGATACAGTCTTTCCAGATACGTTTCATCGGTGTCTTCAAAATGGGCAAAACCATCTTTGTATCCCGTAGGCATAAACGAGGAACAAAGAAGATTATACAACAGCACCGTTGCTCTCTCTTTTGAAACGCTTTCATCACCATAAACTTTGCCGATAAGCTTTATTTCTCTTGCGGTTTTTAAATATCCCGCCGGAAAGCCTCCCTTGTATTCTGCCAAAGTTTCACAGCCGATTGCGCAAATGCACATTTTAACAGCCTGTGCAAGGGTAATATCATCATTCGGATTGAAGTTGTCGCTCTTAACAATAATTCCCGCATCCAAGGCAGAATATATCTCATTAAAATACTCGTTTTTTTCACTCACATCTTTAAATGAAAATTCATTTGCGCTCGCCGAAGCTGAATTTTGCGCAATCCTCATTGTTCTTACAAGCGCTGCGGTAAACTGTTCTCTTGTCACATTATCGCTTGTAAAAAAATCACCTGCAAGCTGTGTAATTACCGTGTTTGCCTCCGCAAAATCGTCTTTTTCCTCCGCGTCAAAAGCCAAAGCCGTATGCGATACCGAAGCGCAAAGCAAGAATACGGTAATAATAAGCGAAATATATTTCTTAATATTCATTATCATAGCCATTCCTTTCACTGCTCTCAAAGTATGAAATAAGTTTTGCAAAATACCGAAATTTTTGCTTTTCTACTTATTTGTGTTTATCTTTGATGCCCTGATAATCAAGGCGGTAACCTCTGCTCTTGTGATATAACCCTTTGGCTTAAACGTATTGTCAGAATATCCGCTTAAAATGCCGTTTTCCGCAAGAGCACCGACGGCATTTATGGAATAATCCGAAATATCGTCTGCATCTTTGAAAAGCACTTTTTCCGATGATTTCAGCTTTAATATTCGATTAACAATAACCGCCGCGTCTTCTCTTGTGATAAATCCGTTCGGATAAAATAAATTGTCATAGCCTGATACAATGCCTGCACTGTATGCGCTGCAAACACTTTCATAATACCAATCCGAAGTTTTCACGTCCGAAAAGCTGCACGACACATTACCGGATATATTAAACATTTTGCAGGCAATTTTTGTAAATTCCGCTCTTGTTATAGTGTTGTCAGGTTTAAATGTTTTGTCGTCAAAACCGTTTATAACGCCCATATCCGAAAGAGTTTTAATGAATTCCTGCGCCCAGTGTCCCGCAACGTCCGAAAATTCTGTTTTAGGGATTTCCAAATTCGGAATTTGAGCGTTGATACTTACACCCGAGGACACTTTATTTGACGAACCTCCGCCCGAAGTCTCATTTTGTGCAGGAGACGAGAGCCTTTCGGCAATCGACAAAAATACATTATCTATTTTTTCTATGGTATCTGCCTCGGATATTTTTGAAAGCATTTCCAAAAACAGACTTTCCTTGTCATAATCGCTTAATAAATTGTATTTTGTTAAATCCACATTTCGCAAAACGGCATTTTCCAAATATGTAGCCGACAATTCGTCCGCACTTTTGCACGCCTTTATTTCGGCTATCTTAAAAATATCAAGCAATACCTTGTCAATATCGCCGTCAATACCGTCTGCTTTTGCTGCAAACAGTTTACCCGCTTCGTCAAAGCCTTTATCCGAAAGAGTGCCGAAGGTGTTTTTATAATCGATGCTCCAATATGCACAATACTCTGTTAAAAATTCATAAAACGAAACTTCTTTATCAATATATCTTGACAAAGCCTCTGCGATAAAGTATTCCTTTATAAAAGACTCCCTTGTATAGCCCTCGCTCGGTTTTCGGTCAAAAACATAGGAACAAATACTGTCCTTGTGAGCAGAAAAAATACTGTCATCAATATTAAAGGAAGAAAACCCATCTATCGCATTTTTCATTTCGGATACGGAATTTGAAGCGTTTACAGAAACTAAATCACCGTCAAAGCTTTCGTCCGCGATTCCTATACGGCTTATAAATTTTTTGCCGTTATCATACGAAATGACACAATACTGACCGTTTTCAAAATCATCGGGAAGTGAAAACGTCATATTTAATTTTCCGTTTTCGTCCGTTTCTTTTGTTATATAAAATGTATTTTTTATTGTGTCGTTCTCTATTTTAATATTGCTTTCATCTGAATTGTAAGGCATAACCGCAACGGAGGCGAAATTTTCATCCATATCGGGCGAAACACTTATATCTGCCGATAAGGTTTTGCCCGAAATGCCGCTTACTATCATTTCTGCGCTTGCAGGACAGGTGTTTATAAGTAAAATTCCAAGCACGCAAATAACCAAACTTTTTCTCACAGAATTTCCTCCTTTATCCTTTCACTGCGCCAATCATAACACCCTTTGTAAAGTATTTTTGAATAAACGGATACAAACAAAGTATGGGCAGTGTAGAAATAATAATAATCGCATACTTGATTGTTTCCCCCACAAACTCAAGCTCACCGACCTCCGCGCCGCCTGTCATTGATGAGGTATCGTTGTTAATAAGTATTTCTCTCAATACCAGCTGAAGCGGATATTTAGGTCTGTCTATCAAAAACAGCATTGCGTTAAACCACGCATTCCAGTTTGCAACGGCATAGTACAAAACAATAACCGCGATACTTGCCTTGCTGACGGGAAGAACAATTCTTAACATAATGGTTAAATGGTTTGCGCCGTCAAGCTTTGCAGATTCCTCAAGGCTGTCGGGAACAGATGCAAACGCGACGCGAAGTATCATAAGATTGAACGTGTTTACAGCCGTAGGCAAAATAAGCGACCACAAACTGTTTTCCAATCCTACTGACTTTACAACAAAGTAAAACGGAATCATACCGCCGTTTAAAAACATTGTAATTATTATGTATATCGAAATAATTTTTTGATATTTTACATTTTTTCTTGACAAAAAATATGCTCCGCATATCGTCATAATAATATTTACCGTTACGCCGAAAACCAGTACAAAAAGCGTGTTTGAATATCCTTTAAGCAGCATTGGGTTTTCAAATGCCGCCTTGTACGAATTAAATGTAAAGCCGATACTGTGCCAAAGCACGCCCTTATGCGCAACAAACGCCATAGGGTCGCTGAACGACGCAAAAAGTACATACAGCATAGGATAAATCATAACTATCGCAATCGCTATCTGCAAAATAATATTAAATGTGTCAAATGCCCTGTCGCCGACACTTCTTTTGATTTTGTTCATACTGCCCTCCTCGTTTACCACAATCCGGTATCTGTCATTTTTTTGCTGATTGTATTTGTTACCAACAGCAATATCATATTTACAACCGAATTGAAAAGCCCTATCGCCGCACTGTAACTCCAGTTCTGATTTGTAAAACCTATTCTGAATACAAATGAGGAAATTACATCACTCTTGTCGTATATAGCAGGGTTATAAAGAAGAATTATCTTTTCATATCCTACGCTCATTATTTTTCCTACTCTTAATATGAACATAGTTACAATTGTCATTGCAATGGACGGAAGCGTTATTTTCCAAATCTTTGCAAGCTTTCCTGCGCCGTCTATATCTGCCGCCTCGTAAAGTTGAGGGTCAATATTCATAAGCGCCGCAAGATATATAATGCTTTCCCACCCCATACTCTGCCAAATGTTTGAAATGACATAAATCGGCAAAAACATTTTGCTTTGCGAAAGCATACTTGAACCGTTGCCGGTTATTTGAGAAAAAACACCCCCGATAATCCCGTCGGCCTCTACAAATGTTTTTATCATACCGCAAATTACAACAAGCGATATAAAATGCGGAAGATATGAAATCGTCTGTATTGTTCTTTTAAAGTATTTTCCGTTTAATTCGTTTATAAGAATTGCCATAATAATGGGCGCCGGAAACTCAAAAAGCAAGCATGACAAGCTTATTCTTAAAGTGTTGGTTACTATTCTTGCGCAGTCCGGAGATTTAAAAAAGTTTATAAAATGCGTAAGTCCTACCCATTCGCTGCCCATAATGCCGCGCCTGGGCGAAAAATCCTGAAATGCCATCAATAAACCGTACAGCGGCATATAATGGAAAATGAAATAGTATATGATTACCGGCAGAACAATGAGATAAAGAACTCCGTTCTTTTTAAACTCTTTTTTCATACCTGCAAATCCCCTGTCAATGTTTTGCATACCATTACCCCTTAATGTTATTTGTTTATATATCTGTCATAGGCAGACTGGCGCATTTGCAAGAGTCTGTCTATTCCTCTCTTGTGCAGCTGCTCAATCATATTATCATAATTTTCAAGAGGCTCCGCGCCTATGATAAATTTCATAATCATTTCATCTACATATGTATCGATATCAGTATTAAGCTGCGCATACTCGTTTAATTCGTCGGTTTTTACATAAAGGTTTGGAACTGTGTGAATAAACGCATCGGAATTTGACCATGTTTTAAGCGCTCTTTTCTGCTCGTCAAGAGACGCGTACTGCTCCATATATCTTACATCCTGAATAAACGGACCTGCGTCATATGAACGCGCATAATTTGAAAGCGCAACTGTCATAGACTTGTTTTCGGGATTTTTAAGAATTAAATCGGTATATGTCGGATATCCGTCCTTCATTTCATAGCTTACGCCTTCAATACCGAAGTTATAAAGCATTCTGCCTTCTTCGCCATAGCCGTAATCAAGAAACTTAATTGCGGCGTCCAAATTTTTGCACGATGTTGAAATAGCGTCAAACGACCTCGTTGACGGTGTAACCTGTATCTGATATACTCCGAATTTTGCAGGATGGCTCAAATCAGATGTCGGGAACGGCGCTGCCTCCAAAGAATATCCCTTTGTTTTTGCGGCAGACATCCATTTTCCTATACCCGAACCAATCGAGCCGGTCGTTGCGCCGCTGAAACCGTTTAATATATTTGCTTCTTTCGCTTTTCCGTCAAGCGTAGTGAAGCTTTGGTCTATAAGCCCGTTTGCATACCATCTTCTCATTGTTGAAATGTATTCTTTAAACTGCGGGTCAAGAGGTCCGTATTTGATTTTTCCGTCCTCCACATAATAATCTGTGGTTGTGTCAAATCCGCTTGCAAACCAATCTACATTTAAAGAAGAAAACGGAGCTTTTGCACCTTTTTTGTCTTTAAATGCATAAAGCACTTTTTCCCACTCGTCAATG
>JALEIO010000179.1 GCA_022769845.1 Oscillospiraceae bacterium | reverse complement strand
AGATAAACTTCTTGATTTGTATGTTGAAGGAACTATCGATAAAAAGGAATTTACCGACAGAAATGAGTCAATGGGAGCACTGATTGCAGACCTTGAAGCAGATGTTAAAAACCTTGAGAAAAATTTTAAGGATGACGGCGAATATATTGACAGTATAAAGAAAATCCAAGACTACTTCCAAAAGATGTATTTTCCGGGAGTGTATATGACAAAGACCGCACTTGATGAAATGGTGGACGCCATTATTGACAGGATTGATATTGTCCCGATTAACGAAACCACAATGCGATTAGAGGTAAAACTGAAGTCAGGCGGCAGAGGTGATATAACCTATATTCGCAACGGAGAGAGATATTCTTGCCGTTACGGTGACATTAGCAAAAAAATGATCGAACAGTACGAAAAGAGTATGTCTTAAGGTAAGTTTTAAGTAAGATTTAAACTGGAAACGGGCTTTGATAATATAATTTATCAAAGCTCGTTTTATATTTGCAATTTTCAGGGCGAAATTTTATTGTACTGAATTTAATTGCAAATGCTTTTATATTGTGATAAAATACAGCTATAAGTAATTTTGAAAATCCGAGGTGAAAATATGAAATATATTGACCTGCATGCGCATCTTGACGGCTCAATAACGTTGGATATTGCAAAAAAGCTTGCAAAATTGCAAAATATTGCCCTGCCCGATGATCAAAAATTGTTAAAGCTTATCCGCGCGCCCGAAAATTTAGAAAATCTTAACGATTTTTTAAAATGCTTTGAATTCCCTCTGTCGCTTTTGCAGACGGAAAAATCCATTGCCGAAGCGGTGCGCCTTGTGCTTGAAAATATGAAAAACGACGGCGTTATTTATACCGAAATTATGTTTGCGCCCCAGCTGCACACAAAAAACGGTCTTTCGCAGGAAAATGTAATTTCAGCCGCTTTGGAGGGACTTAAAAATTCTGATTTGCACGCAAATCTTCTTCTTTGCATTATGCGCGGAGAAGGCAACGAAAAGGAAAACGACAAAACGCTTGACCTTGCACAAAAACATATTACAAACGACGGCGGAGTTGTCGGTTTAAATCTTGCGGGCGCCGAAGGCTTATACCCTACCGAAAATTACCGCACTCTTTTTGAAAAGGCTAAAAAATTCGGTATACCGTTTTCCATACACGCAGGCGAGGCAGACGGAGCAGAAAGCATTAAATCGGCAATAGAAATGGGTGCAGCACGGATAGGTCACGGCGTCAGAGCATATGAGGACAAAAACGTTGTGCAAATGATAAAAAAAAGCGGAATAACTCTTGAAATGTGCCCTACCAGCAATCGCATAACAAAGGCGGTTTGCAATATGAAAAAATATCCGTTTATGACATATCTTAATTCAAACGTCAAGGTTACAATAAACACCGACGATTTAGCTATTGAAGGCACAACAATTTCAAAAGAATTTCAATATATGGAAAAAAACTTTGGACTTACCCGCGATAAGCAAATTGAAATTCTCAAAACCGCCGCCGACGCCGCTTTTACAATCGAAAAAGTCAAGGCTTGGCTGAAAAAAGAGATTGAAAGTTAAAAGCATTTTATTTATCTTGGTTTTTTAATCGGTATTCCGTTGGAGAAATGCCGATTTTTTTATGAAAAAGACGACTGAAATACAAAGCGTCGGAATACCCTGTCATATTGCTGATTTCCGATATGTTAAGATTGGTGTTTGAAAGAAGATAACACGCTCTGTCAAGACGAATTTTTGTCTGATACCTTCGCGGTGAGAGATGCGTGACCTCCTTAAAAAGATGCTCAAATCTCGATCTGCTCAAGCTGCACATTTTTGCATAATCGTCAATTTTGCCGTCCGATGCACTGTCATCACGCATTTTTTCTATTATTTCGTAAATAAGCCCTGAATTTTCCGATGCATATGCGTCTGTTGCGCAGCGTGAAATTTCTGATATAAGCTCAACAAGCTTTGCTTCGCACATCATTTGATACTGATAATTTTTAAGAGTTTGTTCTTTTATCAATTCGTCAAAAATCTTTCCGACATTATTCTCACCTTTTAAATTATACACCGATTTTATCCATAAATTTGCACGTTTTAAAATTTCCTCCGCTCCTATTCCCGAAAAATGAACCCAATATGTTTCGATTTTTGGGTCGTCAAAGGTATAAAGCTGTTTTTGATGAGGCTTGTAAATT
>JALEIO010000158.1 GCA_022769845.1 Oscillospiraceae bacterium | reverse complement strand
CAAAATAACAAAATATCGTGATAAACCTCCGATTTCCTTTGAATTTCCAACTTTTTCGTTGGATTTTATGTTTTAGCAGTCGGGTATGTGCCGTGCTATGAACAAAATTATACGTTAAAGCGGAATAAAACAATGTCGCCGTCGTTCATAACGTAGTCTTTGCCCTCCAGCCTTACAAGACCTTTTTCCTTCGCCGCTGCGTGCGAGCCGCATTCAATCAAATCGGTGTATGCAACAACCTCTGCGCGAATAAATCCCTTTTCAAAATCGGTGTGGATTTTGCCTGCCGCCTGCGGAGCTTTTGTGCCTTTTGTTATTGTCCACGCTCGTACCTCGGGTTCTCCTGCGGTAAGATAGCTTATAAGTCCTAAAAGAGAATAGCTCTTTTTAATAAGTCTGTCCAATCCCGATTCTTTTAAACCCAGCTCTTCCAAAAAAGCCTGTTTTTCTTCATCGTCAAGCTCGGAAATTTCGTCCTCGATTTTTGCCGAAACCGGCAGAACCTCTGCCTTTTCCTTCGCCGCAATTTCAGCTAATGTCTTGTAATATTTGTTGTTTTCAATGCCGTTTGCCATATCGTCTTCAGATACATTTGCGGCATATATTACAGGCTTTGACGTAAGAAGAGAAACTTCCTTCATAAATTTTGCTTCCTCCTCATCAAAATCAAGACTGCGAGCAGGAAGTCCGGCTTCGAGCGTTTCCTTCACCTTTTCGTAAACAGCGAGCTCGGCAAGATATTTTTTGTCGCCTGATTTAAGATTTTTTTTCGTCTTGTCAATTCGTTTGTCAATCATCTCAATATCGGCAAAAATAAGCTCAAAATTAATTGTTTCAACATCTCTTGCCGGGTCGACGCTTCCGTCAACGTGGACGATATTTGTATCGTCAAAGCACCTTACCACGTGAACTATTGCGTCCACCTCGCGAATGTGCGACAAAAACTTATTTCCAAGACCTTCGCCCTTGCTTGCGCCCTTTACAAGACCTGCAATGTCCACAAATTCTACTGTTGCGGGCGTAATTTTCTGCGGATTATACATTTTTGCAAGAACGTTAAGCCTTTCATCCGGCACAGCAACTATGCCAACGTTTGGCTCGATTGTGCAAAACGGATAGTTTGCCGATTCCGCACCTGCTTTTGTTATAGCGTTGAAAAGCGTGCTTTTTCCAACGTTGGGAAGCCCCACTATTCCTAATTTCATTATATATTACATCTCCTTGATTTATCTTATGCTTTAAGTGTATATAAAAAACAATTTACACCGGTTTCGCGTTTTCTTTCTTTTGAGCAAAGAAAGGAGCCGATACAACATAAACGATTATATCATACCGGCTTATCTTTTTCAATAGTTATGAATTATTTTAGTATAATTTTGGATAAATTTTATCATATCGGCAGTCATTTTCCTGTAAATTCTTTAAACGGATTCATTATATAAAAGCAAATTTAAATTTTATCAGCTTGAGTATAAATGGCAGGTTGTCAGCCAATGTATGGCGCTTATAAAATTATTTCATTTTTCTGCGAGGTTCGGTATTGATTCGGAGTCATTTTAAAAGTTTGTTTGAATACCTGGTTGAAATATGAGTGAGAGCTGAAGCCTGACAGATAAGCTATATCGATTATTTTTTTATTTGTATTTTCAAGAAGTTTTTGAGCGGTGGACAGCCTGGTTTTAAGAAGATACTGCGAGGGTGTGATGCCCATAACCTCCTTGAAAACTTTATGAAAAAAAGACGGACTTAAAAATGAGGATTTTGCCATATCGTCAAGTGATATGTCATGCTGATATGAGCTTTCGATAAAATTGCAGGCATTGGATATGTTTTTTGAATACTGCGCGTATTTTTTGCTTATTACCGATGTGTTGTTTACAAGCAGACTTATGATTTCAAGAATTTTTGATTGGAGATACAGCTCGTAACCTGCTTTTTTTGCAGAATTTGCAAGCAGCATATCTTCAAATATTTCCGATAATTTTTTTTGATTATAAAATTCAAAAACCTTCGGCAGAGAATTTAAATAGTCGATAATTTCCGTGCAGTAACAGCTGAAATGTATGCTGTAACATTTAAAGTATTTTATGCTGTACCTTGCATCGCCGGGAGAAGCAACAACTACGTTTCCCGGCTTTTGCAAATATTCTTTTCCGTTTATTACGGTTATATTTCCGCCCAAAGTATATAACTCTATTTCATAGGAAGTTGTTTTTCTTAACGGAGTTTTATTGTGGAAACAAACTTCTTTTGAATTGTAGTTTCGCAAATATCCTATTGAAAATAATTTTTCCATAAGTATATACTCCTTTTTACCCAATTAAATAAGATTTCTAAAAATTGAATAATATATGTATATATGTTAAGCTTTTTTTATTGTACTATAACATTGTGAATAAAGCAAGTGAATTTTAATGAAAAATTGGAGGATTAAAAGTGCAAAAGTATATAATTGAAGGTCACGAGCCAAGTTTTTTGCCTGATAACGGAAATTTTAAGCTTGTATGGGGCGACGAGTTTGACGGCAATGAGCTTGATAGGACAAAATGGGATTTTCGTCTTGAGATGATGAACAAAACACACTCTGCATGGACAGATAAAGGCGTTATGCTTGACGGAAAAAGCAATGCGGTTTTTACGGTGTTGGAGGAAAACGGCAAACCCGTTAGTTCGCAGCTTCAGACAGGATATAATTTTATGGATAAGCCGATAGAAAAAACTACTTTCGGCAACGACCATTTGCAGTGGAATATAGGAAAACTTAACGAAAATAAGTATACTCACCGCTACGGTTATTATGAATGTCGCTGCAAATTGCAGCAAAAAGAAGGCTGGTGGAGCGCGTTTTGGCTTCAATCGCCGATAATAGGCGCTTCGTCCGACCCGGCGGTTACAGGAACCGAAATTGATATTATGGAATGCTTCAAGCCGGGTGATATTGCGGCACACAACGCGTTTACCGGCGGATACGGTCTTGATATGAAACGAAAATATGTCGGCGGTATGAATAACCTGAATAAAGAAGAATTTCATCGTTTCGGAGTTTTGTGGAATGAAAAAGGGTATACCTTTTACATAGATGGCGTTGAAGACGGTCATATTTCAGACTATGTATCGCATATACCGCAGTTTATTTTAATTACAACCGAGGTTTCGGGTTACAGATATGAAAATCATGAGCCTGTCGAAAAGGCATATCAGGCTATAGGAGACAAGTTTGTTGTCGACTATGTAAGGGTGTTTGAACAAATCACCGATTAGCTGCCAATAATTAAATACGAAAATGCTTTAAACATTAAACCCTCCGGCATAGGATAAATCAAAAATCCTTTTCCGGAGGGTTTTTAAAAATAAGTTTTCAAATTTTAAATTATTTTAATAAAAAATATGCTAAAACAATAATTCCGAGAATTATTCTGTAATATCCGAAAACCTTAAAATCGTGTTTTTTAATGTAGCTTACAAGAAAGCGTATTGCAAAATACGATACGATAAATGAGGTTACAAAACCGACCGCAAGTACGAAAAATTCTGCTTGCGAAAACACAAACCCGTATTTTACAAGCTTTAAAAGACTTGCGCCGAACATAACGGGAATTGCAAGAAAGAATGAAAATTCTGCCGCAACAGTTCGCGATGTGCCAAGAATTATTGCGCCGAGGATTGTCGAACCCGAGCGTGATGTTCCGGGAATAAGCGCAAGCACCTGAAATACGCCGATTAAAAGCGCGGTTTTGTATGTAAGATTATCTATATCGTTAATTTTAGGCTTTTTTTCGCGGTTTTCAATAAAAATGAACAAAATACCGTAAACGATAAGTGCTGCTGCAATAACAAACGGATTGTCGTTTATTTTTGCTTCAATAAAATCGTCCAGCAAAAAGCCTGCAACCGCCGCGGGAATAACTCCTATAATTACCTTATACCACATTTGCATTGTGGACTTTTTCAGTCCTTTTGTTGTAAAAGGATTAAGCTTTTTAAAGTAAATCAGAATTACCGCAAGAATTGAGGCAAGCTGAATTACCACTATAAACATATTGAAAAAATCCTTTGAAATGCCGTCAAGCTTGAAAAACGGGATTTCGTTAGCCAAAATAAGATGCCCTGTACTGCTAATGGGGAGCCATTCGGTAATGCCTTGAATTATGCCGTAGACAAGCGCTCTTAAAAAATTTAAAGCCGTCATTTAAACAAGTCCTTTCTCAAAAAATAAGGGCGATTTATATTCGCCCGAATAAAATTATTGACTTTGTGATGTGTTTGAGCCGGTTTGATTTTCGGTGTTCTGACCGTTTTGATTATTGGAATTTTCCGGCGTTGTGTTTAAATTTTTGTCAAAGTATGCAAATTCGTCAAATTCGTCTGCCGTCTGGCAGGGAAGAAGATTAATTGACGTTCCGTTTAAATATTTTGCAACCATATCGGCAAGATTTTTGCCCACAGACGCTGACGCCGGCTTAAGTGATACAAAATTTTTGCCGACTATTTCTTTAGGTTCGTTTACATAGACGTAATAATCCGAGCCGTTTAAAATTTGTGCAATTTCGTTTATTGAGCCTGCCACAACGCTGTCACCCGAGAGAAACAGCATATTTGCGCCGCCCTGCTTGTTTTGGTATTTTCTTGCGGCGGCTGCATTATCCGGTGTGTTGTCGCCGATAACGCTGCTGCCCGAAGAGGATTTATATACCATTTTGGAAGCCGCCTGTTGAGCTTCGAGAGTATTGGCAACAACGGTTTCGGTATAATAATAATTATTGAGGTCGAGATATCGTTTAAAATCGTTTGTTATTTCCATAGGCTCAATTTCACTTGTGTTAAAAATAATGCCGACGTGACCGACAGAATTTGAACCTATCGACTGCACAAAATTGTTAAAAATGTAGTTTGCGGGCACTGTTGAAACAATTCCCGTTGTGGTAGAAGGCGTTGTTTTGTCTGTCATAAGCCCCGAAAGAACAGGGTTTGCAACGTTTGCAAAGAAAATGGGAACAGCGCCGTCGAAAGCTTTGTTTGCCGCTAAAGACGCTTCAACACCTATCGGAACCGCCAAAAGTGTATTTTCAACATTAATTTTTGAGGTTATGCTCGATAATTTATCGTCGCTGCCTTCCGCATTTTTAACCGAAATTTTAAGCTTTGACGCGGTATAAATTTTGTTTATGTTTTCAATGAACGAATCTTTTACCGAACTATTATATTCATCATTGTCATATAAAATAACAACAATTTCCTTTGATGTGTCAGCAAGTTTTTTTTCGGTCTCCTTTGAACCGCAGCCGACAGCCGAAAGGCATAAAAGCGCAGCTATTATAAGGCAAATAATTTTTTTCATTTGGTATTCAATTCCTCTCATATGTCTGTACGATTTATATATTACAACATTTTTACCCTTTTTGTCAATGAAAAACGCATAAATATATTGCAAAATTAAAATATATTTTTCTAAAAGGTTGACAAATTTGTGTGTTTTATTATATTATATATAGTAATAGTTTATTTGATTTGAGGGATTTATTGATGGAAAAACTGGGACTTAACGAAATCAGAGAAAAATACTTATCGTTTTTCGAAAGCAAGGGTCATTTAAGGCTGCCGAGCTTTTCGCTTGTGCCGCAAAATGACAAAAGTCTTTTGCTCATAAATGCAGGTATGGCACCTTTAAAGCCGTATTTTACAGGGCAGGAAACACCGCCGAGAAAAAGGGTTACTACTTGTCAGAAGTGCATAAGAACCCCTGATATTGAGAGTGTGGGCAAAACCGCTCGTCACGGAACTTATTTTGAAATGCTCGGAAACTTTTCGTTCGGCGATTATTTTAAAAATGAAGCTACCTCGTGGGCGTGGGAATTTTGCACCAAGGTTTTGAAGCTTCCCGTGGACAAGCTTTGGGTTACAATTTATCAGGATGACGACGAGGCGTTTGACATTTGGACGAAAAAGGTCGGCGTTGCGCCCGAACGCATTGTGCGAATGGGAAAAGAGGATAATTTCTGGGAAATAGGTCAGGGTCCTTGCGGTCCTTGCTCTGAAATATATTTTGACCGTGGCGAAGAAAACGGCTGCGGCAAGCCCGATTGCAAGGTTGGCTGCGACTGCGACAGATATGTTGAATTCTGGAATTTGGTATTCACGCAGTTTGACAAGGATGAAAACGGAAATTATAACCGTTTGGCACACCCGAATATTGACACGGGTATGGGGCTTGAACGTCTTGCGTGCATAATGCAGGGAGTAAGCAATATTTTTGAGGTTGACACCGTACGCAATATTATGAAAAAGGTAAGCGAAATTGCAAATGTCAAATACGGCGACAGCGACCGAACCGACGTTTCGCTCCGAGTTATTACCGACCATATAAGAAGCACAACGTTTATGATTTCGGACGGCGTTAAAATTGCAAACGAGGGCAGAGGCTATGTTTTGAAGCGCCTTTTGCGCCGCGCTGCGCGTCACGGAAAGCTTTTGGGCATAAATGAGCCTTTTTTGTACAAGGTTTGCGATACTGTTATTGAAGAAAACAAGAGCGCATATCCCGAGCTTGTAAGCAAAAAAGATTATATAAAGAAAACTATCGAGCTTGAAGAGATTAGTTTTGGCAGAACGGTTGACGAGGGTATGGCAATACTTGATTCATATGTTGACGAATTAAAGGAAAAGGGAGAAAATACTCTTTCGGGCGAAAAGGCATTTAAGCTTTCGGATACTTACGGTTTCCCGATTGACTTGACGGTTGAAATTCTGGAGGAAAAAGGGTTTAAGGCTGATGTTGACGGCTTTAATAAAAATGTTGAAATTCAGCGTGCGCGTTCGCGTGACGCTATAAAGGACGCTGACGTTTTAGGCTGGAAGGACGAGCTTTTGGAAAAGTTTGCCGCTTTGGACAAGCCCGAGTTTGTAGGCTATGACGTAAGCGAATGTGACGCAAAAATTTTGGGCATTTTCAAAGATAATGAATTTGTTGACGGCGCGTCCGAGGGCGACAACGTTACAATAGTTGTTTCAAAAACTCCGTTTTACGGCGAGGGCGGCGGACAGGTCGGCGATACAGGCGTAATCACTGCAAAAAACGGCAGTGTTGAGGTTATGGACGCCAAAAAGCTTCGCGACGGACGAATTATTCTTGCGTGCCATATATCGGAGGGCAGCGTTGAAAAAGGCGATGACTGTCACTGCGCAATAGATAAAGCACGAAGAAAGGCTATTGAGGCAAACCATTCGGCAACGCACCTTTTGCAGCAGGCTTTGCGCTCTGTTGTAGGCGACCACGTTGAGCAGGCGGGCTCGTTTGTAAACGATGAAAGACTGCGTTTCGACTTTTCGCATTATGAGGCGGTAAAACCCGAAGAACTGGAAAAGGTCGAAAAAATTGTAAATGAAAAAATATTTGAAGCGCTCGACATAACGTGCATGGAAATGCCGATTGAAGAAGCCAAAAAGCTTGGTGCAATGGCGCTTTTTGGTGAAAAATACGGCAGTATTGTACGAGTTGTAAAAATGGGTGATTTCAGCGTGGAATTCTGCGGCGGAACGCACGCGAAAAACACCGCGAATATAGGAATTTTCAAGATTTTGTCCGAGTCGGGAATTGCCGCAGGAACAAGACGTATTGAAGCTGCAACATCAATGAGCGTGCTTAAATACCTTGAAGAAAAAGAAAATCTTATAAACGAAACCGCAAAAGCCTTAAAATCAAGTCCGTTGGAAATTGCGCATAAGGCGGCTGCCGTTACCGAGGAGCTTAAGCAGACAAAAACAGAGCTTTCAAAACTCAAAGAAGAAATGGCAAAAAGCGGTGCGGATGACCTTGTTAAAAATGCGGTTGAGAAAAACGGCATAAAAATTGTAAGCGCGCTTTTGGATGATGCCGATATTGACGCAATGCGCACAATGGGTGACAATATTAAGGATAAAATAAAAGACGGTGCTGCGGTTCTTGCTTCCGCTAACGGCGATAAGGTTACGCTTTTTGTTACCGCGACAAAATCAGCGGTTGAAAAGGGTATGCACTGCGGAAATATCGTAAAGGAAGCGGCTGTTATCGTTGGCGGCAGAGGCGGCGGACGCCCTGATTTTGCACAGGCAGGCGGCAAGGATAAAGAAAATCTTGGCAAAGCGGTTGAAAAAGCGGTTGAAATCGCACTTGAGCAAATAAAATAATTTTATATAGTAAAGAGCGGCAGAAATTGTGCTGCCGGATGATAATCAAAGGAGGGGTAAAAATGAGCGACTGTCTTTTTTGCAAAATAGCAAATAAGGAAATTCCGTCTGAAATTGTCTATGAGGATGATTTTGTAATTGCGTTTAAAGATATTTCACCTCAAGCGCCTACACACGTTCTTATAATTCCAAAGGAGCATATTGCATCCGCAATGCAGCTTACTGATGAAAACGCAGACATTGTTTCAAAGGTGTTTTTGGCGGCAGGCAAAATCGCAAAACAGTTTGGAATTGATGAAAGCGGCTTTAGAATTGTGAACAACTGCGGCGTTGACGGCGGACAAACCGTAGGGCATTTGCATTTTCATATGCTCGGCGGAAGAAACCTCGGCTGGCCTCCGGGCTGATAAAAGCCTAAATTTAAAAAAAGCTTGACATAGGTCTTTAAAATGTGTATAATTAGTATGTATAATTTTTGTCTAATCCCACATATGAAGTGATAAACCACAGATGATGTAGCGGAGGGAGGGGATTTTGTGTCGGAAATTAGAATTAAAGAAAACGAGTCTTTGGACAGTGCTCTTCGCAGATTTAAACGTCAGTGCGCTAAAGCAGGAGTTTTATCGGAAATCCGTAAAAGGGAACATTACGAAAAACCAAGTGTAAAGCGTAAAAAGAAATCTGAAGCTGCAAGAAAGAGATCTTTCAGATAAGACATATTAAAAGTTTATATAAAAAGGAGGGTTTATATTGGCACTTAAAGAAAAGCTGATGGAAGATTTAAAACTCTCTATGAAAGATAAGGATACCGTCAGAAAAAATACGGTACAAAGCGTCAGAGCTGCAATAAAGCAGGTCGAGGTCGATAACAGAGTCGAGCTTTCAGACGACGACATTATCGGCGTTATAGCCAAAGAGGCTAAAAAGCGAAAAGACGTTTTGCCCGAATATGAAAAAAGCGGCAGAACCGATTTGATAGACGAGCTGAAAAAAGAAATTGAAATTTTGATGGGATATTTACCTTCCCAGCTTACAAAAGAGGAATTAGGCGAAATTGTAAAAAATGCCATAGCTGAAGTTGGCGCATCGTCAATGAAGGATATGGGCAAAATTATGGCAAATGTTATGCCGAAAATAAAAGGCAGAGCAGACGGCGGTATGGTTAACGCTATTGCAAAAGACCTTTTAAGTTGATTAAAAATTAAGCTATCTTGTGAAAACAGGATAGCTTTTTTGCGTTTCAGAACGTTTTGAAACAATAATTTTAAAATAAAAGGTGAACAAAGAAAATGTTCACCTTTTTAAATCAAAATTTTATTTTATCATTGCAATTACCGCGTCGCGCAGTGCGGTAATTTTGGTATTTGCGTTATCCTCGCTGTCGGCAACAACCCCAAAATAGAATTTAATTTTCGGCTCTGTGCCTGAAGGACGAACTGCAAACCACGATTTATCGTCAAGGAAGAATTTCAAAACGTTTGAGGTCGGCAAGCTCGATTTTATAACCGCGCCGGTAAGAACGTCGGTTTCGGTGCCTTTTAAAACGTCGAGCACCTTTGTAACCTTGTGTCCGTCAATTTCTTTGGGCGGGTTTTCGCGTATTTCCTTCATAATTTCTTTGATTTTTTCTGCGCCGTCAAGACCTTTAAGAGTTACGGTGTGAAGCAAATCCTTGTGATAGCCGTATTTTTCATAAAGCGACATAAGACCTTCGTAGAGCGTTTTGCCCTTGGTTTTGTAGTCTGCCGCCATCTGCGCAATAAGCATTGACGCAACAACCGCGTCTTTATCGCGCGCGTATGTTCCCGCAAGGTATCCATAGCTTTCTTCAAAACCGAAAATATATTCGTTGCTGCCTGTTTTTTCAAATTCTTTTATCTTTTCACCGATAAATTTAAAGCCGGTAAGAACATCAAAAACAGTGGTTTTGTAATCGTCGGCAATAGGATATATCATATCGGTTGTAACGATTGTTTTGATAACCGCACCGTTTTTCGGCAAAACTCCTTTAAGCTTTTTGTTTCGGAGAATAAACTCGCAAAGGAGTATTCCCGTCTGATTGCCGGTTAATGTGATGTAATCCCCGTTTTTATTTTTTATTGTAACGCCCACGCGGTCGCTGTCCGGGTCGGTTGCAATAATAACGTCCGCATCAACCTTTTTTGCAAGCTCTATTGCAAGCTTGAAGCCCTCGTTTTCTTCGGGATTGGGCGATTTTAATGTTGGAAAATCGCCGTCGGGAAGCTCTTGTTCTTTAACCACATAAACATTTTTAACGCCGGTCATATCAAGAATACGTCTTACAGGCTTGTTGCCCGCACCGTGAAATGGCGTATAAACCAACTTAAAATTATCACCGAGGCTTTTTGCCGCTTCCTCATTAACCGACTGCTTTTTAACTGCCGCAAGATACGCTGCGTCAACCTCTTCGCCGATTATTTCAATAAGTCCTTCGCTTACAGCCTTATCGTAATCGGTAGTAAGAACATCATCGAAAATATCAAGCTTATCAATAATCGAAATAACGTAATCGGAGCTTTCGGGCGGAAGCTGACCGCCATCCTCGCCGTATGCCTTGTAGCCGTTATATTCTTTAGGGTTGTGGCTTGCGGTTACTACAATTCCTGCCGCCGCGTTTTTGTATCGAACCGCAAAAGACAATTCGGGAGTGGGGCGGAGCTCATCAAAAAGATATGCCTTAATGCCGTTTGCCGCAAGGGTGAGTGCGCTCTCTTTTGCAAATTCGTCTGACTTATGGCGCGAATCATACGCTATAACAACGCCGCGTTTCATATATTCTTCGCCCTTGTTTTTAATATCTTCGCAAAGACCCTGCGTTGCCTTTTTTACGGTATATATATTCATTCGATTGTCGCCGGCTCCGATAATTCCTCTCAAGCCGCCTGTTCCGAATTCCAAATCCTTTATAAATCGTTCCTTAATTTCGTTGTCGTTATCTTTGATATCAAGAAGCTCTTTTCGCGTTTCTTCATCGATTTTCGGTGAGTTTAACCATTTGTTATATCTTTCGGTATATGTCATTAAAAATCCCCCTTTTTATCTGTTTAATAAAATAATACCACGCAAAGAAAGGTTTGTCAATTTTTTAATGCTGTAAATGACAAAAAATTAATTGTTCGGTTTGTTATTGACATTGTCGTTGGTTTTTTGACGTTTTTCTTCAATAAGTGAATAAAGCTTTTCAATGGCATCGGAAAGTCCGCCGATTTCGTTTATGAGACCGTATTCCACCGCATCTTTGCCGAAAAGCACCGTGCCGACATCGTTGGCAATGTCTGCATTATTCAAAAGAAGATTCATAAAATCATCATGCGAAATATTTGAATTTCGTTCCACAAAATCGGTTATGCGCTCTTGAATTTTCCACAAATATTCAAACGATTGCGGCACGCCGATGACAAGACCGTTTGTGCGTATGGGATGAACCGTCATTGTGGCAGAACGTGCAATATAAGAATAATTGGCGGATACCGCAAGCGGAACGCCTATGCTGTGACCTCCGCCCAAAACGAGCGAAACGGTAGGTTTTTTCATCGATGATATCATTTCGGCTATTGCAAGACCTGCTTCAACATCTCCGCCCACAGTGTTTAAAAGAATAATCATACCGTCGATTTCGTCGGTTTCTTCAACGTACACAAGCTGCGGCAGAATATGTTCGTATTTTGTGCTTTTATTCTGCGGCGGCAGCAGCATATGCCCCTCAATCTGTCCGATTATGGTAAGGCAGTGTATATTTCCGCGTTTGCTTTTTATTGTGGATGTTCCGAATTCCTTTATTTCATCCTCGTGTCCGCTGTTTTGCTTGCCGTCGTCGTTTTGAGTGTTTTCATTAAAAAATTCTATCATAATTAAAATATTCCTTTTCTCGTTTTTAAATATTGTTTGCTTATCTTTGAAAATTATGTAAAATTATAAAAATAAAGTTGCAATTAAAGGCTTATTTTGATATAATCATTTTAATCACAGCAAAAAGGGGCGATAAAATGCCGATTAAAATACCCGATTCCTTACCGGCAAACAAAATATTAAACAGTGAAAATATTTTTGTTATGACAGAAAAAAGAGCGATAACACAGGATATACGTCCGCTTAAAATTGCGCTTGTAAATCTTATGCCGACTAAAATCACAACCGAAACGCAGCTTCTTCGGCTTTTGGGAAATTCGCCGCTTCAGGTTGAGTTTGATTTTATAAACACCGCTACGCACAACTCAAAAAACACGCCTGCTGCTCATCTTTCGTCGTTTTACAAAGATTTTGAAATGATTAAATACCAAAAATATGACGGTATGATAATCACAGGCGCGCCCGTTGAAAAAATGGATTTTGAGGATGTTGATTACTGGGATGAACTGAAAAGAATTATGGAGTGGTCAAATACCAATGTTACAAGCACCCTGCACATTTGCTGGGCGGCTCAAGCGGGGCTGTACTATCATTTCGGAATTCCGAAAATTACGCTCGAAAAAAAGCTTTTCGGGGTTTTTGAACATAAGGTAATGAGAAAAAAAGCAATGCTTGTTCGCGGATTTGATGAAGTTTTTTATGCTCCTCATTCCCGCTATACCACAGTTTTGGAGAGTGATATACGAAGATCAAACGATCTTCAGATTATGGCGGCATCGGACGAGGCGGGAATATATATTGTAACCTCAAAGGATAAAAAGAAAATTTTTGTAACGGGTCATTCCGAATATGACAAATTTACTCTGCACGAGGAGTATATGCGCGATTTGGAAAAGGGTGTGAATATCGATATTCCAAAAAATTATTATCCGAACAATAATCCTAAAAATACGCCTGTTATGCGCTGGAGGTCACACGCCAATCTTTTGTTTACAAACTGGCTTAACTATTACGTTTATCAGACAACGCCGTATGATATTACCAAAATCAAGTAAGAACCTTAAAAATTTGAAATTGACAAAAACAGCACAAAAACCTTGCACCCGAACAATTCTGAAACGCTCGCAAACTGCTATGCGGCTGCGTTTCGGAATTGTTCAGCAGCCATTAATTAATGATTTTTTAAATTTTTTTCAATATATTTTTTTGGCGAAAGACCTGTTTCCTTTTTGAATACGCGGCTGAA
>JALEIO010000134.1 GCA_022769845.1 Oscillospiraceae bacterium | reverse complement strand
TTGATAAACGCTGTGTTGACCGCCGAAAGCGACGGGAGAGAAATTGCCGGAACGGCATACTGAAAGTTGTTTACCGCATTTTCATCGTCGAAAGCCTCTGCGATAGCCTGCTTATCTGCGCCTTTAAAACGTCTCGGCAGCATAAATCCCTTCATAAATTCGCCCACAATGTGGTCGCAGTCGCTTTCCGAGCCGCCGTTTCCGCACAAAAGAATGGTTCCTCCGTTTTTATACGAGGTTATAATAGCCTTAATTGCTTTTTCGATTTTTTCTTCATTTTCTTTTAATTGGGGGTATCTTTTATAAAATTCTTCTGTCATCCTATTTGTCCTTTCTATTTATCAAGCGCCGCCGCAAGCGCGGCAAGGTCGCCTAAATTTTCGTCAAATTTTGCAGGCACTATTTTGCACACATTAAGAGAATAGGATAGCGCCTCGTTTTTTAAAACATTTTCCATTTCGTCTTTCAAAAGATTTGCCGCACGCTTGAAAACCGAGCCTATTACAATAATTTCGGGATTTAAAATATCTATTAAAATTGATAGTCCCAAGCCAAGCTTTTTAGCGCAGATACGGTAAATTTCCTTTGCGTCGTCAAAGCCTTGGTTTGCTGATTCCGCAATGGATTTTGCGCTGATTTTGTCCAAATCGTCAGCCGATTTGCAATAAGATAGGGTTTTGCCGTTTTTAAGAGCTTCAACCGCTGCGGCTTTTCCAAGCTTTGCAATGCCTCCTCCGCTGCAAAAGCCTTCAAAAGAGCCGTTTTTGCCAAATCCCCACGGCCCGTCGGGCGAAAGGCGAATATGTCCAACCTCGCCGGCCATACCGTTTGTGCCCGAATAAAGGCGTCCGTCCAGTATAAGCCCTGCACCCATACCTGTTCCGAAGGTTAAGAAAATAACGTTTGAAAACCCTTTTGCCGCACCGAATTTCCATTCTGCCAGCGCGCACGCGTTAGCGTCGTTGCGAACCATAACGTTAACGCCGTATCTATTTTCCAAAAACTTTTTAATTTCAATGTTATCCCATCCGGGAAGATTGGGCGGCGACATAATAACGCCTCTTTTTTCGTCGAGAGGACCGCCGCAGCTTACCCCGATTGCGTCAATTTTTTCGTCTTTCGCAAGAAAATCAATTTTTTCGCAAAAAAGCTTCAGCGCAGAATTAGGGTCTATGGTTTTTGTATCAATTTTAATTTTGCCGGTAATTTCAATTTCGTTATTTTTGCCCAAATTTCCTTTTATAACGGCGCATTTTGTGCCTCCGATGTCAATGCCGATAATCAAAAATGTCACCTCTTATTTGAATTTTTTCTTAAAGCTTGTAGGCGTATGGTTGGTATATTTTGCAAAAACCTTGCAGAAATATTTAGCGTCGTTAAATCCGCATAGCTTTGAAATTTCAGCAATGCTTTTGTTGGTGTCAAGAATAAGATTTTTAGCCTTGTTGATGCGCAGATTATTCACATAATGGTTAATTGTTTCGCCTGTAATCGACTTGAACGTGCCGCAAAGATAGTTTGCGTTGACGTTGCAGCCTGTGGCAATATCCACGATTGAAAGGTTTGGATTTTGAAAATTTCTTTCCATATAAAGCAGCGCTGATTTTACCAGACTGTTGAAATCTGCCGTATTTACAAGCTGCTCAATCCTCGTGATAGTGCCTGTTATGTGCTTGTGCAAATCGTCTAAAGATTTTGCCTCGAGAATGTTAAAGGCGTTGTCGTAAAGGCTGTATTCATTGTTGTAGGAAAAAAAGTAGTTTTTAAAAAACTTGTAAATTACTTCCGAAATGTTGTAATACAGCTTTTTTGCCGCCGAGCTCATCATAATGTTGCTTTTGTATAAATGCTTGTAAAGATTTTCAGCAAGCGCCTTTGCTTCCGAATATTTTTCATCGGTAAGCAAATTATAAAACCCGTTTGTTATTTTTTCGCTGTCCAGCGTATTTTTTTCGGCTTGCTCGGTATAAAAAACCACCCTGTTGGGAGGATAAAAAAACGCGTTGTCCATAGCGCAGACGGCGTTTTCATATGATATGTAAGTATCTTTTCCGCTTTTTTCAACGCTTCCCGCCGCACATTTTATAACTTCTCCGTCATTAAGACCTGCAAAAACTGCGCGGAATATTTTTTCGGTATCCTGTTTTAAATTTATGGTGTTTGAATAAAACAAAACTTCAATTACACCGTTGTTTTTGTAGCGGTTTATAATGTTTACCGAGCTTTGCTTGGCGCTGTTTATAAGATTTTTCGCCACTGCGGAAAGGTTAAAATCGCTTTGCGGAATGATAATTGCCGCAATAACGCGTGAATTTATGATTGCCTTGTACTGCGGAAAATTTTTAAAATCATCGGGTACGGGCTGATTTTTGAAAATGTATTCCAAAACTTGCGCACCCGTTTCGTCGGCAAACATTTCCTGTGAAGAAAGGCTTTTCGATTCCTCCTCGGCTTTTTTTACCGCCGCCGCAAATTCAGCGGAATCAAGCGGCTTTTCAAGATAATCCACAACATTTAATTTTATTGCCGCTTTCATATATTCTTTGTCGGAATAGCCTGTAAAAAATATGATTTTGCATTTGGGATAAACCTCCAGCACCTTTTGCGCAAGGTCTGTGCCGAGCATTTTGGGCATACTTATGTCGCTGATTAAAATGTCGGGTTTGAAATTTTGCAGCTGTTTTAAAGCCTGCGTGCTGTTTTGCGCCTCGCATATGTTTTTGCGGTCGTATCCAAGATGTATAAGTTCGCTTAATACCTGCCTCCTCGACGGTGTTTCATCATCAACAATCATAATATTTATCATCGGACAAACGCTCCTTTGATTTTAATGTTTCTCCAAAACTGCCGCAACCATTTTTACAAACATTTCTTTTGTGCCGGGGCATTTTGCAAGCGGCACAAAAACATTCCTAAGCGGAATTTCGCGGCGGTATATAACTTTGAACGGCGAATTTTTCAAAATTTTGTTAAATCGCTTTATGGTCATTTTGTTAATGTATGAAATTGTTTCGTTGCCGTTTTCGTCTGTTGAAAATCGAAATTTTATTCGCCTATCCTTGTCCGGCATATCGCAAATAAGGTCTTTGTATGCGGCAATCATAGTTTTTTGAGAAAACATCATATGCACCCATGGTATGCCGATAACGTCAGATAAATGAGCGCCGTACGGGTGATAATAAGGACAGAAATTTATAAAAAGCCTGCCATTGTCTTTAAGCACTCTGAAACACTCGGCAAGAACTTTTTCCGGCTCGGCAACGTGTTCCATAGAGTCGTTCATAATTATGGTGTCAAACGTTTTATCCTCAAAAGCAAGCTCTTTTGCGTCACAAAACCGAAATTCAAACTTGTCCGACAAGCCTTTTGCCTCGGCAAGCTTTTCCGATTCCTCCTTGTAGTGCTCAACAACGTCCACGCCGTACACTTTTTTTGCGCCCATTGACGCATAATAAAGCGATTTTCCTGCCGCGCCGCATCCGATGTCAAGAACGGTTTTGCCCTCAAACATATCCTTTGCCGAGGTGTAGGCGGTATAATTTTTTATGGTGTCCGCGCCCTTTAAAAACTGCCATTCGGCATAGGTCATTTTTCCTTCGTTTTGAAGATTGAACGGATGAACCGGCAGCGGAAACAGTTTATTTAAGCGTAAAAGCACGTTTTTTGCAGACATAATTTTCTCCTAAAAAATAAAATAAAGCATAAGAATTTTCTTATGCCTATATTCTATCATAAAATTGACAAAAATAAAAGAATTATTTTACAAAAATTGAAATTTCTATAATATTTTCGTTGTTTATCTTAACAAATCCCTCAAAATTTTCGTTTTCGGAAAGAGATTCGGCAAGATGTGTATATTCTTCGGCAGTAATCGAAAGGTTGATAACGTTGTTTTCGCCCTTAACTTCAAAACCTAAAATATCGCCTATAATTTTTTCTGTTTCGGCTAAATTAAGAGCGGAATTTACCGTGACGCACGACTTTTCGCTGCTATCGTCCGTGCTGTTAATACTGCCTCCCGCAGCCATTCTAAAGCTTGACGCACTGCCGACTTGAGCATCAGGTGAATTGGATGAGTCGAAATCGTTTTCGGCAGTAAATACAGATATTTGGCTTTGAACCGCAGCGTTGTCGCCGCCGTTGTCATACGCGCGCGATTTTTTCTCGTTAAAAGTGTTGTTTTCAATGCTTTCATTCGTCGGTGCGGCTGAATTATCCTCCTGAATGTTCGCTGATACATCAGTATTTAAAGCAGCTTCAGTTTTTGTGTTGTCAGCATTATTTTCGCCGTTTTGTTCACTGACAGCGGGTTTCTGTGCCTGCAAAGATGGTTTTTCGTTTGA
>JALEIO010000117.1 GCA_022769845.1 Oscillospiraceae bacterium | reverse complement strand
CAACTCTGAATACGGCCATTGCATCAACTCCTTCCGTTTGAAAAATTTATATAAAAAAAGACACTAACTTTTTTTGTCAGTGTCGGGTTGGGATTTATTTATTTTTTGATACATCTTGCAGCTCGTCCCATTATGGAAATGTAAGTAGGGACAGAAGGGGTTTCTTTCATCAAGAAGATAAGAGTCCTTTCCGGTCTTGCAAGTGGGACAGAGTTTTTCTGTTTCTACAATCATATATAAAATCACTCTCCTTAAAAATTTTTATATATAAAAAGAACATTCAGTTCATAAACCAAATGTTCTTTGAAAAGTATTAAATTGTATTTTTTTAATGTTAAAATGCACTTAAATGTTGAAGTTATTCTATTGTATTCCCACACTCTACATCAATTACGACTCTTACGTTAATGTAGTTTTTTATCTCCTTATTTCGGAATTTATCACCCTCTGCATTAAACACCGTATGCTTCGCAAAGTGCCTAAAATAAAGGATTTCTACGTATTTTGTCTTTGTAGCAAAACCGCAGTCTCCACATGAGCAGTATTAGGGAACATATCCACGGGTGCGGCTTTTGTCAAGATGTAACCGTAATTTTTGGCGAGTGCAACGTCGCGCGCGAGGGTTGCGCTGTTGCACGAAACATAGACGATACGTTTTGGATTAAGTGAGCAAATCATATTTACAAGCTCGCCGGTAAGGCCTTTGCGCGGAGGGTCAACAACAATAATATCTGCCGTTTCTCCGTTTTTAATAAGATTTTTCACAACCTTATCACAGTCGCCGGAATAGAAGAAAGCATTGTTAATTTTGTTGAAATGTGCGTTTTTCTCGGCACTTTTTACAGCGTCCTCCACAATTTCAACGCCGATAACCTTTTTTGCACTTTCAGCCATAAAAAGCGATATTGTACCGCATCCGCAGAAAAGGTCAAAAACAGTATCGTTTTTAGTGGGATTTGCATATTCCAGCGCTTTTTTATAAAGAATTTCAGTCTGTTTTGTGTTCACCTGAAAAAAGCTTTTGGACGAAATAAGGTATTTTATGTCGCCGATTTTCGCGCCGATTTCGTCTTTGCCGTAAAGAATAATATTTTTTTCGCCCATAATTACGTTGGTGTCCTTGGTGTTTACGTTCTGAATAACGCTTGATACGCCATTTTCCACAAGGACTTTTACAAGAGCGTCAATATTTTTGATTTTCCGATTTGAATTGGCAACGATAACCACCATAACTCCGTCCGACAAATCTCTTATATAGACGTTTCGCACAATGCCATTTTTAGTTTTTTCGCTATACGCCGAAATTTTATTTTGAGTGAAAAAATCGGTGCAGATATTCATAATTTGATTAATTTTTTTGCTTTGAATAAGGCAGTTTTCAAGCGGTACAATGCTGTGAGAACGCTCTGCAAAAAATCCGCAAACAATGCGGTTGTTTACCTCTGCAACCGGAAACTGCGCCTTGTTGCGATAGCCTAAAAAGTCAGCGGAGGGAATAATATTTTCAAAAATAAAATCGCCTTCGGAAAAGCCGCCTGTTTTGTAAAGATTATTTTTAACAATCTCCTCTTTGAGGGCAAGCTGTGCGGAATATTTAAGGTGCATAATGTTGCAGCCGCCGCATTTTTCAAAATAAGGACAGGGCGGATTTTGTCTGTTTTCTGACGGTGTAATAATTTTTTCAATTTTTGCAAAGCCGTAGCTTTTGTTGATTTTTAATATTTTTATTTCTGCAGTGTCGCCTTTTACGCCGTTTTTGACAAAAAGCGTGTATCCGTTGTGCTTTGCAATGCCTTCGCCGCCCGAGCCGTTGTCGGTGATTTGTACGGTTATGACGTCATTTTTTTTAAGCATTTTTTCTATCCTCGTCTATAAGAATTTTCATTGCGCCCACCGCACATTTTATAGCGCGTGTGCTGTCGTTGCAAACGGTGTCGGAAAGGTTTTTTTTGCTGCGTTCAACATTCCATATTGCCGTTATAACCGCGCCGGCGCGCACTCCCCTTGCGATTGCGACCGAAAAAATCGACGCGCACTCCATTTCGCTGGTTAAGCAGCCGCATTTTTTATATGCCTCCCAGCGTTTTTCCAAAAAGTTGGAAACGGGCATTGTTTCGGGATTTGTTTCGCCGTAGAAGGAGTCTTTGCTTTGAATTACGCCGATGTGGTACGAATTTCCTTCGCCGCCTTGGCAGAGGGTGTCTGCGCTTTTTTTAAGGGCGTCTACAACCGAAAAGCTTGCCGCCGCAGGATAATCTTTGGGAAGATATTCGTAGCTTGTGCCGTCGCCGCGGATTGCCGCAGTGGGAATAACAAGGTCGCCGCCGCATACGCGAAGGTCTATGCCGCCGCTTGTGCCAACTCGTATAAAGGTGTGGCAGCCGCACTTTACAAGCTCCTCAACCGCTATTGCCGCACTCGGACCGCCTATTCCCGTAGACGTTACGCTCACCTTTTCGCCGTTAAGATAGCCTGTGTATGTGACAAATTCGCGCCTGTCCGCAACAAAATGCGAATTTTCAAGGTTTTCCGCTATTGTTTTTACGCGTTTCGGGTCGCCTGTTAATATGACGTATTTTCCGACGTCGTTTTTGTCAATGTTCAAGTGGAATTGTTTATCGGTATCAAGAAGGGACATTTTTATTTCTCCTTATTAAGATTAATTTTAGCATTATCGATTTATTTTTATAAAACTTTTCTATTTTATTCTAACACAAATTATTTCCAAATGCAAAATAAATTAAAAATTTTGTCGCAAAATTTATGTTGCTATTTTTGCAATATCGTGGTATACTATATTAGATTGGGAAAATATAGGAATTTAAACGAAAATTAATTAAAAATATACATAAAATACTTGTTGGGAGTGACAATATGGCTAATATTTTTGAAAAACTGTTCGGTACGTACAGTGACCGTGAAATTAAAAGAATTAAACCGCTTGTTGAAAAAATCAACACGCTTGAGGACGGTATGAAAAAGCTTTCGGATGCGGAGCTTAAAGCTAAAACGAGTGAATTTAGGGCACGTCTTTCGGAGGGCGAAACGCTTGACGATTTGCTTCCCGAGGCGTTTGCGGTGGTAAGAGAGGCAAGCAGCCGCGTTTTGGGTATGCGCCATTTCGACGTTCAGCTTATCGGAGGAATTGTGCTTCATCAGGGCAGAATTGCCGAGATGAAAACCGGCGAAGGAAAAACGCTTGTTGCAACGCTTCCGTGCTATCTTAATGCGCTTTCGGGCAAGGGCGTTCACGTTGTAACCGTCAACGACTACCTTGCAAAGCGTGACAGTGAGCAAATGGGAAAAATATATAAATTTTTAGGTCTTACGGTGGGGCTTATTACGCACGACACCGAGGACAGACGCGCGGCGTACAATGCTGATATAACCTACGGCACAAACAATGAATTCGGTTTTGACTACCTCCGCGACAATATGGTTATCTACAAAGAACAGCAGGTTCAGCAAAAGGGCCATAACTTCGCCATTGTGGACGAGGTGGACTCCATTCTTATAGATGAGGCAAGAACACCGCTTATCATTTCGGGCGCAGGCAGCGAATCAACACAGCTTTACAAGCTTGCCGATACCTTTGCAAAGAGCCTTACAAGCTTTAAAATCAAGGAGGAGGATACAAAGGTTATCAATGATGACGTTGACGCGGATTACATTATAGACGAAAAGGCGAATACCGCCGCACTTACGGCACGCGGTATCAAAAAAGCCGAGGCTGCATTTTCGGTTGAAAACCTTTCCGACCCCGAAAACATTACGCTGTCGCACCACATAAACCAGGCAATTAAGGCAAACGGCATTATGAAGCGCGACAAAGACTACGTTGTAAAGGACGGCGAGGTTATAATCGTAGACGAATTTACAGGCCGTCTTATGTTCGGCAGACGCTACAACGACGGACTTCACCAGGCGATTGAGGCAAAAGAAGGCGTAAACGTTGCGCGCGAGAGCAAAACGCTTGCAACAATCACCTTCCAGAACTTTTTCAGGCTTTACAACAAGCTTGCCGGTATGACCGGTACCGCGCAGACCGAGGAAGTGGAATTTCAGTCCATTTACAAGCTTGATGTTGTGGTTATTCCCACAAACAAGCCGATGATAAGAATTGACCACAGCGATGTGGTTTACAAAAACACCGAGGGCAAATTCAACGCGGTTATAAATCAGATTGAAGAATGTCACAAAAAGGGACAGCCGGTGCTTGTGGGTACAATCACAATAGAAAACTCCGAAATTTTGAGCCGTCTTCTTAAAAAACGCGGAATAAAGCACGAGGTTTTAAACGCTAAATTCCACGAAAAAGAGGCGGAAATTATAGCGCAGGCAGGAAAAAAAGGTGCGGTTACAATCGCAACCAATATGGCAGGCCGAGGAACCGATATTATGCTCGGCGGAAACGCAGAGTTTATGGCGAAGGAAAAAATGCGCAAAATGGGTTACAGCGACGAGCTGATTTTGGAAAGCACGGGATTTTCCGAAACCGATGACGAAGAAATCATTGAGGCGCGCAAAACCTTTGCACAGCTTAACGCGGAATTTAAAGAGCAAATCAAGGAAGAACGCGAAGAAGTTATAAAAGCCGGCGGACTTTTCATTCTCGGTACGGAGCGTCACGAGTCAAGACGTATTGACAATCAGCTCCGCGGACGAAGCGGACGTCAGGGAGATATCGGCGAATCGAGATTTTACATTTCGCTTCAGGACGAGCTTATGCGCCTTTTCGGCTCGGAGCGAATTGAATCAATGGTTAACGCTATCGGTCTTAAAGATGACGAGCCGATTGAGCACAGAATGTTATCAAATGCAATAGAAAACGCTCAAAAGAGGGTTGAAGGCAGAAACTTTGAAATAAGAAAGCACGTTTTGCAGTATGATGATGTTATGAACGTTCAGCGAAACGTTATATATTCGCAGCGCCAGAAGGTTTTGGACGGCGAAAATTTAAAGGATTCCATCATAAAAATGATGGAGGATTTTGTAAACAACACCGTTGCCTCTTACACCACAGCAGATTATGTTGACGACTGGAATTTAAGCGGACTTATTGAATACTGCGAAAACATTTTCCTTCCCGAAGGCGCTCTTTCATATACAAAAGCGGATTTGGAGGATTTAACAAAAGAAAAGCTCACAAACGACCTTATGGACATTGCACTTAAGCGCTATGCCGAAAAAGAGGAAGAATTCGGCAGCGACAAATTCCGCGAGGTTGAGCGTGTTGTGCTTTTGCAGGTGGTTGACAGCAAGTGGATGGACCATATCGACAATATGGACCAGCTTCGTCAGGGCATAGGCCTTCGTGCATACGGCAACCGCGACCCGGTTATAGAGTACAAAGAAGAAGGCTACAATATGTACGAGGAAATGCTCGGAAATATTGGCGAGGACGTTATAAAGCTGCTCTTTGCAGTACGTCTTAAAACCAATATCGAGCGCAAGCAGGTATCAAAACCCACTGCCACAAACGAGGGCGGCGATACAGTAAGAAAGCCTGTTGTTAAGGAAAAAAAGGTGGGCAGAAATGATTTGTGTCCGTGCGGCAGCGGAAAAAAATACAAAAAGTGCTGCGGTGCAAATAAATAAAATCAAAAAAATAATTTTTGGGAGTGAAAAAAATGATTGAACTTGAGCAGCTCAAAATAGAGCTTTCAGCTTTAAGTGACAGCATTAAGAATTTGAGGGATTCACTTTGACGTGGACGGCGCGCAAAAACAGATAGACGAGCTGGAAAAAGAAACTATGGTTGAAGGCTTTTGGGACGATTTGGAAAAAAGTCAGAAAATTTTGAAAAAATCCAAAGCCTTAAAAAACAAGGTTGAGCGCTACGAAAATCTCAAAAACGAATATGACGATACTCTTACAATGATTGAAATGGCAATCGAGGAGGATGACGAAAGCGTTTATCCCGAGCTTAATCAGACGGCTAAAAAAATTAATGACGAGCTTGAAACTCTCACGCTTGAAACCCTTCTTTCGGGGCAGTATGACAAAAACAACGCCATCTTAACCCTTCACGCAGGAGCCGGCGGCACCGAGGCGCAGGACTGGGTTGAAATGCTGCTTCGTATGTATACGCGATACGCCGAAAGACGCGAATTTTCAGTGGAAACGCTTGATTATCTTGCAGGTGATGAGGCGGGCGTAAAAAGCGCTACAATACTTATTTCGGGGCTTAACGCATATGGATATCTCAAGGCGGAAAAGGGTATTCACAGGCTGGTCAGAATTTCGCCCTTTGACGCTTCCGGCAGACGGCATACATCGTTTGCGTCGGTTGAGGTTATGCCTGAAATTGAGGACGATTTGGAAATTGAAATTAACCCTGATGATTTAAGAATTGACACCTATCGCTCAAGCGGCGCGGGCGGTCAGCATATTAACAAAACCGACTCGGCAATACGAATTACGCATATTCCGACGGGCATTGTGGTGTCGTGCCAGAACGAGCGCTCGCAGCACAAAAACAAGGAAACCGCTATGAAAATGCTCAAATCCAAGCTTATTGAGATTAAAGAAAGAGAGCATATGGAAAAAATTGAGGATATAAAGGGCGTGCAGAAGGATATTGCCTGGGGCAGTCAAATCCGTTCCTATGTTTTTCACCCTTACAACCTTGTAAAAGACCAC
>JALEIO010000100.1 GCA_022769845.1 Oscillospiraceae bacterium | reverse complement strand
GGCAGAGAAATTTCACTTGCAATAGGCGGAAATACGATGTACGTTAACGGCGAGGAAAAGCCTCTCGACGTTCCTGCTATGATTTACGGCGAACGAACGCTTGTTCCCGTCCGCGCGGTGTCCGAGGCTCTTTCGTGCAATGTTGAATGGATTGGTGAAGAAAACACGGTTGTTATTAAAACAAAGTAATTTAATGTCTACTGAACAAATGGTTTTGCGAAAGCATTTGTGTGAAATTTACAAATTCACACCTAAAAACAGAAATGCTATTTTTAGGTTCACGACATTGATTGTCTGACTGTTTGTGTCGGCTGTCGGGAGACGACAGCAGACATTAAATTACTTTGTTTTAATAACAACCGTGTTTTCTTCACCAATCCAGTCAACGTTGCACGAAAGAGCCTCGGACACCGCGCGGACGGGAACAAGCGTTCGTTCGCCGTAAATCATTGCAGGAACGTCGAGAGGCTTTTCCTCGCCGTTAACGTACATCGTATTTCCGCCTATTGCAAGTGAAATTTCTCTGCCATCCTTTGTTGCCGTAACCGACTGCGCCGATTCGTTCCAGTCAACAAAAGCGCCGAGTTTTTCAAAAATTGCCCGAAGCGGAACCAACGTTCTGTCGTTTATAATAACAGGCGGCTGGTCGGTTGCGAGAGTTTCGCCGTCAATTATAACTTTAATTTCAGAATTATTCGCGCCTTCAAAGTCTTCACCAAAGCGTATCTGACTTCCGTGTTTATAAAAAACATACTCTTTTTCTCGGTCAGCCGCCCATATTTTTAAAGTATGCCTTCCGTCTGAAACAGTCGGAATATTTCCGAAATTCAATATATACGGAATGGTATCCGACGAATGACACCACTCGCCGTCAATAGCGTAATTTACCGTAATATCGGGATTGTTCGGAAAGTATGCAAGAGTATAAAGCCTCGGGTTTGCGTCAATATTTATAATTTCGCCGTTTTCTGCCTTAACAAAGCAGAAATCGGACGAAGCCCCAACTGAAGTTTTGTAAAGACCGCTTGTCTTTGCCTCGGAAAAAATATCCGACGCATAATTATAATCGTTTATGTCGTATCTTTCAGCCTCGTTGGCGCGATGGTTGTTAAAATAATTAATCATCTTAATCTGCGGATACTTCATAACAAGATACCACAGCATATTTCTCATTCGCGGCGAACCCCACACCGAAAGGTCGGTATCGTGGTTTGTGTTTGTCGGCACACCACCCTCACTAATCATAACAGGCTTATTTATGTTATTTTTCGCCATAAACTCCATAATCGGCTTAATTCTGTTTGTTGCCCACGCATAGTCGCCCGTCATAAAATACACGCTGTCTTTGTAAGATGTATCGGGTTTTCCCTGGAAATATTTTATCATATACATACTTACGCCAATCCAGTCAACGTATTCGTCACCGGGATAAAAATATTCAAACGGTCTGTCCAGCGCGCCGAGATCATTCGGCGACCAAACAACCGCAAAATTATCATATTCGTGAACCATATTAGCAACATTTCGGAAAACTTCAACATACCTTATAGGGTCATCACCGAGAGATGAAACATTCATCTCGTTCCCAAAGCGTATATACATTGGTTTATTGTATGATGCAAGTGTATTTAAAACAGAACGAATTGTGTCATAGTTTACCTCGTCAAGACTGTTTATCGTCCAGCCAACCATTACAGCGGAGTCATTGCCTTTTATAATTTCGTTTGCGGGATAATAAAGGTCAGGCTGATTCATAGCGTCAATATAAGTAAGATAGCATCCAACAGGCCAAAACTTTTCGCTCGTTTCGGCAATCATACCGAGATACGCTCCATCTTTAGGCTCTAAACGCGCACCGTAATACGGCAAATTTGAAATATCGCCCGCAGTATAAAGCTCAAATTCGGTTTCTGTAACCATTCTTTCCTTTTCGGATAAAAGCGCGCCCCAGTCAACACTTGGGAACTCAAAAGCAAACGCGCTTGTGCAGGATATAAGAATTGCCGCAATAAGAAAAATTGAAACTGCTTTTTTCAAATTGTTTTCCTCCTCACATAGCTTTTTCTTCTTCAAGAAGCTGTTCTATTATATGCGCCGCATCCTCGACAAATTTCAAGCACGGGCGTTTTTTGTAAAACTCATTGTCTCTTTTTGTCGGATTTGCCGACGTATCTGCTTTGATATTTTTCAAAAGCTCGCGGCAAATTATTGTGTTGTTTTCTTTCTTAAACTCGTTTGCAAGCTTTTGAACAAGCGCATAATGCGCCGCCTTTTTCTTATCGTCTTTTGAATCGTCGTATCCGTAAATTATGCCTGCAATCATAAACATTGCCGAGCACGCACCGCAAACCTCTCTCATTCTTCCCATTCCGCCGCCGAATGATGAAGAAAGCTTCATAGCAGTGTTAAAATTCATACCAATTTCATCGCAGAACGCTCCGAGAACTGCCTGCGAACAGTTGTAGCCGTCTAAAAACAGCTCACGCGCCTTTTTAACATGGTCAGTCATAATAAACTCCTCCTTATCCAATTAAAACAATGCTTCGGCAAAATCCTCCGCACAAAACTTTTGCAAATCGTTATCTTTCTCGCCGACTCCTATAAATTTTACTCCTATTTTCTGCTCATGGCCGATTGCTATAACAATACCGCCCTTCGCCGTACCGTCAAGCTTTGTAAGGATTATTCCCGTAATATCTGCTGCCTCTCCGAAGAGCTTTGCCTGCGAAAGTGCGTTTTGTCCCGTTGTCGCGTCCAGAACTAAAAGCACTTCTTTTGACGAATCGGGAAGTTCGCGGTCAATAATTTTATAAATTTTTTTAAGCTCGTCCATAAGATTTTTCTTGTTGTGCAAGCGCCCTGCAGTATCGAAAATCAAAACGTCCGCGCCGCGCGCCTTTGCAGCGCTGAT
>JALEIO010000063.1 GCA_022769845.1 Oscillospiraceae bacterium | reverse complement strand
CAAGGTTCGTGCAGTCACATAAAAACTCCCGGCGGAGAGAATATTATGATTGACTGCGGAGTGAGCAAGTATTATTCAAAGGATGATGTGGGACGCTATGTTGCCGAGCCGTATCTTGATTCAAACGGCGTAACACATCTTGATTATGCAATTCTTACTCATTATCACGACGACCATTTTTCCGGTCTTTTGTCGCTTATGCAGGACGGAATGGTGGACGTGCTTATTTTGCCGAAGCTTAAAAACAATGATGACTATGAGGTTTACAATACACTTAAAGAAACGGCAATTTTAAATGATGTTGACATTAATTATTTTTCACGCGGCAGCACACTTTTGCTTGATGACGCAAAAATTACTGTGCTTTCTCCTTCAAAAAATGATTACTGGGAACAGAATAGCGAATCGCTGGTTTTAAAGCTTACATATAAAAATTCGGGATTTTTATTTACGGGTGATATTGAAAACGATGTTATGAAAACGCTCAAACCCGAGGAGCTTGTTTCAGATGTTATACAGTCGCCGCACCATGGCTCAAACACCTCGGACCTTGACTTGTTTTATAAAAATACGCAGGCTGATTATTCGGTTATCAGCGCAGGCAAGGGCAATTCATATAATCATCCTCACAAAGAACATATTGACGCACTTTTATCAAACGGTATAAAAATTTTGCGGACCGACCAAAACGGAACGGTATATTTTAAGGTTGATAAAAAAGGCAATATAAAATATAAAGTTGAGGAGGGCGCAAAATGAAACAGTTAAGAGAAGAAATTTCAAGCGGAAATCTTAAAAATTTTTATATATTATACGGTGAAGAGGATTATTTAAAGGACTATTACGCCAAAATGATAAGAAAGTGCGTTACAAAGGCTGAAGGGGAGGATTTTAATGTTTTGCGCATAAACGAAAAATTTGACCTTCAATCGTTTGAAATGTTTTTGTCCTCGCCGCCTGTTTTTAACAGCAAAAAGGTGTGTATCGTCAAAAATACCGGCATTTTTGTCAAGATTAACGAGGCGGACAAGACAAGAATTATTGCGGCGCTCGAAAATATTGTACCCGAGGCAACCGTTGTTTTTTGTGAGCCGTCAGTTGACAAAAGGGGCTCTCTTTATAAATTTATTGCAAAACAAGGCGGAATTTACGAGTTTAAGTATCAAAAAGAGATTGATTTGAAAAACTGGGTAAAGCGCTATTTGCAGAATGAAAAAATGACCATGTCCGATGAGGATATATCATATTTTTTAAGCGCCGCCGACAATGGTATGTACGAGATTTTATCTGAAATTACAAAGCTTGTAAACTATAAACGCTACGAGGGCATTATTACAAAGAAAGATGTTGACCTGCTTACCTGCAAAAGCATTGAAAACAAGGTGTTTGAGATGATAAACCGCTTATACGCAGGGGATATGAAGTCGGTTTACAAAATGCTTGATGATTTAAAAACCCTTAAAACCGAGCCTGTTATGATTATATCGCTTATTTTCGGCGAATATTCAAAAATACGAAAGCTGAAGCTTTTTATGGAAAGTTATCCGCAGTCCGAGGCTTTAAAATATGCGGGTATACGTTTTTATGCAAACGAATATATCAAAAAGGCAAAATCAATACCGCTTAAAACGCTGGACGAAATAATTATGCTGTGTCAGAAATGCGATTACCAAATTAAAAGCGGTGCATGTGAAAAATATCTGGCTTTAAATATGCTTATAGCAAATGCACACAATCTTAAATCCTGCATATAATACACTAAAAGAGGGACGGTGATTAATTTGTTTGGGTGCAGACGGCACGATACGATAATATTTTGCATTGCGGCGTTTATTGTCGGTATGCTTGCATCGCTGTTTTTGCCCTGCGCCGCCGTTATCGTCATATCGCTTTTGTTGTGCGGTGTGATATTCTTTATCATATCGTGCGAGAGGCGATTTTAGCAGGTATTGAAAGGGAGTGTGAAAATTATGAAGGTTGTGGTGGTTAAAGCATCAAAATTCTGGCAGAAAATTTTAAAGAGAATTTTTAAAATTGATTAAAGCTACATAAAAAAATTTTGAGGATAAAAAACGAGGTATTTGCAAAGAAAAACTTTGGCAAATACCTCATTTTAAATTTTTGCATAAATCAGATAGCGCGAACAACCTTATTGGAACGAAGACATCTTGAACATACATTCACCCTTTTAGGCGTGCCGTTAACGAGTGCGCGAACCTTTCTTACATTAGCCTTCCAGGTTCTGTTTGATCTTCTGTGCGAATGGCTGACCTTTATTCCAAAAGCAGTTCCTTTGCCGCAAATTTCGCATTTTGCCATATATATACACCTCCTAAAAATTACATCATCAGTAAAACAAACTCTATTCTATCAGATTTTTATTCATTTTGCAAGGTTTTTTTTGAAAAATTTTAAAAAAGACTTTAAATTTTTGAAAATATGATATATAATAACAGTATATGATTATATTGACAGGAGGAAAATATGCACAATTCCAGTTTTAATGTAACGCTCGGCGCAATTGTGGACGAGTTTAAGCTTAAAGAAATTAACAAAACAGAAAATATGCGTGATGTTTTGGTGTGCAATAATGAGGTTAACAGATGCGGACTTGCGCTTGCGGGATATTTTGACCATTTTGAACACACAAGACTTCAAATAATAGGTCACGTTGAGGCAACATATATAAACACCATTTCGGACGAGCAGAAAAAAAGCGTTTTTGAAAAAATGTTTTCTTTAAAAATTCCTGCGATTATTTTGTCAAACGGAATTGAACTTCCGAAAGAAATTGTTGAGCTTTCGGAAAAATACAATGTTCCGATGCTGTCGTCAAATCTTTCAACCTCGCGTTTTACAAGCGCGCTTATAGCATATTTAAACGTTATGCTCGCAGAGCGCGAAACGCGTCACGGCGTGCTTGTTGAGGTTTACGGCGAAGGCATACTTTTGCTTGCGGACAGCGGTGTTGGAAAAAGCGAAACGGCAATCGAGCTTGTAAAGCGCGGTCACCGTCTTGTTGCGGATGACGCGGTGGAGATTAAAAAGGTATCAGATAAGTCGCTTGTAGGAAGTGCGCCTGAAATTATAAGGCATTTTATTGAGCTTCGCGGCATAGGAATTATTGACGTCAAGCAAATTTTTGGTATGGGCGCAGTCAAAGATACCGAAAAAATAGATATGGTTATTCATCTTGAAAACTGGCAGCAGCACAAGCAGTATGACAGATTGGGACTTACAACCGAATACACAAATATTTTGGGCATTGACATTCCGTCGGTTACAATACCTGTAAAGCCGGGAAGAAACCTTGCCGTTATAGTTGAGGTTGCGGCTATGAATAACCGTCAGCGAAAAATGGGCTACAATGCGGCTCAAGCGCTTAACGACAGACTTTTGGGCAATGCTAAAAACAACTGATAATTTAACTTAATAAAACAATAGGAGGATATAATAATGTATTTAGGAGTAGATTTGGGCGGTACCGGAATTAAGATTGGACTTGTTGATGAAAATGGCAGTATTTTGCATAAGGACAGCTGTCCCACGCAGGCAATGGAGGATTACAAGATTATTGTAAAGGATATGGCAAGCCTTATTAAAAAGATTTTAAACGATACTGATACGAATACTATGGAGATTAAGGCAATCGGCATAGGCTGCCCCGGGTCTATTGACGATAAAAACGGCGTTGTACTGTATGCAAACAATCTTAATTTGCACAATGCACCACTTTCTTGCGAACTCAAAAAATATTTTGACATTCCGGTATATGTAGGCAATGACGCCAACTGCGCGGCTCTCGGAGAGTTTTTCGCGTTAAATGACGAAAACATTACCGATATTGTTGCAATAACATTGGGAACGGGCGTAGGCGGCGGAATTATTATAAACAAGAAAATTTTTACCGGCACAAACGGCATTGCGGGCGAGCTCGGACACACTGTTATAAATGTAGGCGGCGAAAAGTGCAGCTGCGGACGAAACGGCTGCTGGGAGGCTTATGCTTCGGCAACCGCACTTATAAGGGATACCGAAAAAGCCGCAAAGGAAAATCCTGATTCTTATGTTGCAAAGCTTGTTGCGGAAAACGGAGGCAAAGCCAGCGGAGAAATTTCATTTAATGCAGCTAAAGCGGGCGATGAAACAGGCAAAAAGCTTGTTGAAAATTATGTAATTTACGTTGCGGAGGGAATTGTGAACATTGTTAACATTTTTCAGCCGCACGCAGTTGTAATAGGCGGCGGAGTAAGCAATGCGGGAGACGCGCTTTTGACTCCCGTTAAAGAATACGTTAAGAAAAACGCTTACGGCGGAGCATTGCAGACAAAAATTTCAATTGCAAAGCTCGGCAATGACGCGGGAATTATAGGCGCGGCATTTTTGGGAAAATAATATTAAAGAGGTGATGAGTGTGGTTTATGACACTGTGGACATAGGCGGCAGTCTTAAAGAAATTTTTGGCGAAAAAAGGGTTTTGAAGAACGAACCTATGAAAAATCACACTTCGTTTAAAATAGGCGGCGCGGCAAGCTTTGTTGTGCTTCCCGAAAATGAAAACGAAATAATTTTAGCGGTAAAATGCGCAAAAAAATTTAATTATCCCGTTTTTGTAATTGGAAACGGTTCAAATCTTTTGGTGGATGACAAAGGACTTTTCGGCATTGTAATAAAGCTCGGAAGTAATTTTTCCAATATTTTTACAGAGGAAAATATTATTACGGCATATTCGGGCACTCTTCTTTCGGTAATAGCACAAGAAGCACTGAAAAACAGCCTTTGCGGCTTTGAATTTGCGTCGGGCATACCCGGAACTCTCGGCGGTGCGGTTAAGATGAACGCAGGGGCATACGGCGGAGAAATGAAGGACGTTGTTATAAAAACGCTCTACCTTGACAAAAATCTTAATTTGCGCGAAAAGATAGGCGGCGAGCATATGTTTGCATACCGCAGCAGCGTTTTTTCGGACGACGACATAATTATAAAATCGCAAATAAGGCTGGAAAAAGGAAATGCCGATGATATAAAAGCAAAAATGCTTGATTTAAACAGCAGACGGCGCTTAAAACAGCCGCTTAAATATCCGAGTGCGGGAAGCACTTTTAAACGCCCCGAAGGACATTTTGCGGCGCAGCTTATAGAAGAATGCGGACTTAAAGGTGTCAAAATCGGCGGTGCCTGCGTTTCTCAAAAACACAGCGGATTTATAATAAACTACGATAACGCAAGTTTTTCGGATGTTATAAGTCTTATAAATTATGTTAAAAAAACCGTTTTTGAAAAAACCGGCGTTACGCTTTGCGAGGAAGTTAAAATTCTTTCAAATATACAATAAAGGGTGGTAAATGTGAAATTCGTATTAATAACAGGTATGTCGGGTGCCGGAAAAAGTATTGCGGCAAATTGTATGGAGGATATGGGATATTATTGCGTTGATAATCTTCCGAGCGAGCTTTTGTCGAAGTTTGCCGAAATTTGCTATCAATCGGACGGGAAATTTGACAAGGTAGCGTTTGTTATTGATGCGAGAAATCAGCGTAATTCAGACGATATTTTGGACGAGGTTGAGGTTTTTGAACGTCACGGCAATAAGGTTGAAATTTTGTTTCTTGACGCAAACGACGAAACAATTATAAAAAGGTATAAAGAAACAAGGCGCGCTCATCCGCTTGCAGACGGAGGACGAATTATTGAGGGAATTGAAAAGGAAAGAGCGGTTTTGGCGCATCTTAAAGACAGATCTACCTATGTGGTGGATACGTCGCACCTTTTAACACGAGAGCTCAAAGAAAATTTAACCGAGCTTTTCAGCGATGAAAAAAAAGAAAGCACCCTTTCGGTAAACGTTTTGTCCTTTGGCTTTAAATACGGCATACCGAATGACGCCGACCTTGTTTTTGACGTGCGTTTTTTGCCTAATCCGTATTACATTCCCGAATTAAGAGAAAAGACCGGCTTGGATAAGGATGTGCGGGATTATGTAAACTCGTTTCCGCAAACTAAAGAATTTGCAAAAAAGCTGGACGATATGATAACGTTTTTACTGCCCTTGTTTATTGAGGAGGGCAAAACACAGCTTGTAATTGCAATAGGCTGCACAGGCGGAAAACACCGCTCGGTAACGCTTGCGTCGCACGTTTATAAAACTGTTGTTAACCTTGGGTATAAGGCTAAAATTACCCACAGGGATATTTCAAAGGGAAAATAGGTTTGTTTTGATGAGGTAAATATGAAAATAACCAATAAAATATTAAAGGAAGTAGCCGAATGTAAGGTTGTTGCAATAGGCGGCGGAACAGGAATTTCAACAATGCTCCGCGGCATAAAAAAATATTTTGACAACCTTACGGCAATTATAACCGTTGCGGACGACGGCGGCGGTTCGGGAATGATAAGAGAGGACCTTAATATGCTGCCGCCGGGAGATGTGCGAAACTGCATTATGGCGCTTGCCGACACCGAGCCTATTATGGAAAAGCTTTTAAATTACCGTTTTGAATCGGGAAGGCTTAAAGGGCAGAGCTTCGGCAATCTTTTTTTGGCGGCAATGTGCGGAATTTCGGACGGAAGCTTTGAAAAAGCGGTAAACAAATTTTCGGATGTTTTGGCGGTAAAGGGCAGAGTGCTTCCCGTTTCGGAGGAAAATATAAATCTCGGCGCGAGGCTTTCGGACGGAAGCGTTGTTCTCGGCGAATCGTCAATTCCCACAACCGTTATACACAAGGGTGTAAAAATAGACGAGCTTTTTTTAACGCCGGCAAAGGCGAAGCCTCTTTATGAGTGCATACAAAGCATATATAATGCAGATTACATAATTCTCGGTCCCGGCAGCCTTTACACAAGCGTTATTCCAAATCTTTTGGTGGAAGGAATAGCCGATGCGGTTAAAAAAAGCGACGCAAAGGTTATTTATGTTTGCAATATTATGACGCAGCCGGGTGAAACCGATGATTTTTCAGCGTTTGACCATATTGAGGCAATATACAGGCATACAAAAAGCGAATTTATAGATTTTTGCATTGCAAACGATGAGCCGCTGAATGACTTTTTGTCTGCAAAATATCGTCTGTCACACTCGTTTCCGGTTGCGGTGGACGATTATAAATTTTATAAGCACAATATTAAGCTTATAAAGAAAAATCTTTTGGATGTTGCAAATAACGTTGTAAGACACAATTATAACGTTTTGGCTGACACGCTTGCAGTTCTTT
>JALEIO010000050.1 GCA_022769845.1 Oscillospiraceae bacterium | reverse complement strand
AGGGCTTATGGGTTCAAGCGGCGTATCAACCGGCGTACATCTTCATTTTGAAATAAAAAAGGACGGCGAGCGGCTTAATCCCGAGGATTTTGTGCTTTATAAGCATAAATAAGCAAAAACAGTAAAATAAAAAGCGGTGAGTGATTTCAATAACATATCGGTTAGCGGTTACTTTTTTGCGGTTGCGTTTTTGTTTGCGGCATCGGGGCATTTTAAAGAATTTGTTTTAATATACCTTGCCGCCATTTTGCACGAAACGGCGCACTTTGCCGTAATGAAGGCAAAAAAAATAAAAATAAAAAATTTCAGGATAATGCCGTACGGGCTCATAATAAAAAGCGAAATGATAAAAAATTCCAAAGAGGAAATTTTAGTTTCGGTTATGGGGCCTGCGGCAAATTTTTTTGCGTTTTTAATATGTATTGGCTTTGAAAAATTAAAAATTTTCGCACTGTGTAATTTTATTCTTTTTGCACTTAATCTTGCCCCGGCTCTGCCCCTTGACGGAGCTGTTGTCATAAAAGCATACCTTGCACGCAAAAGAGGGTATATAAACGCTTTTAACACTGTGCTGACAATCACAAAAATTACCGCCGTTATAATTATATTTTTTGGTATGATTTTCTTAATTATCACAAAATATAACATTTCCTTATTGATTATAGGTATGTTTTTGTTGTATAATATAAAATATGAAAAACAAAATATTATTTTAATGCGTAAGGAGCTTTTGTGCGGCAATCTTTCGAAAAGCGTAAAAAGCTTTAAAATAAGGCATATCGGCGTTGCAAAGGATGTTAAGCTTATAGGACTTTTAAGCTGTGTTTCGGATTCCTATGTGCTGTGCGTTTCGGTTTTTGACAATAATTTTAAAATAATCGGCACTCTTTCACAGTTTCAGATTATTGACGGAATTTTAAAATACGGCACTTTTTTAAGTGCGGATATGCTTTTAAGAGAGGAAAAAACAAATGAAAAACAAGCTGAAAAAAATTCTTCCGACAGTGGAAAAGCCGACTCGGTATATCGGCAATGAATATAACAGTGTTCACAAGGATTTGAAAAATATAAACATAAGGTTTGCGTTTTGCTTTCCTGATGTTTACGAGGTGGGAATGAGCCATCTCGGTATGAAAATTTTGTATCATCTTTTAAATAACGAGGAGGATATTTACTGCGAGCGAGTGTTTGCGCCGTGGGTGGATATGGAGGAAAAAATGCGCGAAAACAATATTCCGCTTTTTTCGCTTGAAACTATGTCGCCTGTTGCTGATTTTGATTTTATCGGCTTTACACTCCAGTATGAAATGAGCTATTCCAATATTGTAAATATGTTAAAGCTTGCTTTTGTTGCGCCGCTTTCCTCCGAGCGCGGTGAAGGCGACCCTTTTGTGTGCTTTGGCGGGCCGTGTGCATACAGCGCCGAAGCAATCGCCGATTTTGCCGATTTTTATATGCTCGGTGAAGGCGAGGAGGTTATGATTGAGGTTATGAATGTTTACCGCGAGTGGAAGAAAAAGGGCGGTACGCGTTTTGAATTTTTGAAGGAAATTTCGCAGATTAAGGGGATTTATGTTCCGTCGTTTTATGACATTTCGTATAATGACGACGGCAAGGTTAAATCAATCGATACCAAATACGATTTTGTTCCGAAAACCGTGAAAAAGCGCATTATAGCCGATATGGACAAGGTGTTTTATCCTGATAGAATTATAGTTCCGTTCGGCGAGATTGTGCACGACCGAATTATGCTTGAAATGTTTCGCGGCTGCATAAGAGGGTGCAGATTTTGTCAGGCAGGTATGATTTACCGTCCTGTTAGGGAAAAATCAAAAGAAACACTCATTAAACAGGCAACGGCGCTTTTAAAAAACACAGGCTATGAAGAAATTTCGCTTTCATCGTTAAGCACCAGCGACTACCGTGACTTGAAGGATTTTACAACCGAACTTATAGAAATTACCGAAAAAAACAAGGTTAATCTTTCACTTCCGTCGCTTAGGCTGGATTCTTTTTCGTTTGACCTTATGGAAAAGGTACAGAAGGTACGCAAAACCTCGCTTACCTTTGCGCCCGAAGCAGGCAGTCAGCGAATGAGAGATGTTATTAACAAGGGAATTTGCGAAGAAGATTTGCTTTCTGCGGCAAAAATGGCATTTGAAGGCGGCTACACAAGCGTTAAGCTTTATTTTATGCTCGGACTTCCGTATGAAACTATCGAGGATGTTTGCGCCATTGCCGAGCTTGGAAATAAGGTTTTGGGAGAGTATTTTGCAATAGAAAAAGAAAAGCGTCCCAAGGGACTTAGGCTTACAATAAGCGTGTCAAGCTTTGTTCCGAAGGCTTTTACACCGTTTCAGTGGGTAGAACAAAATACACTTTTGCAGATACGCGAAAAACAGGAGGCGCTAAAAAAATGTATGCCAAAGAGAATTAATTTTTCTTATCACGAAGCGCCCGTAAGTGTGCTTGAGGGTGTGTTTGCCCGCGGCGACAGACGTCTTTCAAAGGTTATTTTAAAAGCGGTTGAAAAAGGCGTAAAATTTGACGGCTGGGCGGAGCATTTCAGAAAAGATTTGTGGGAAGAAGCCTTTGAGGAGTGCGGACTTGACCCCAGTTTTTATGTCCGCAAAAGAGATTTTGACGAGCTTTTGCCGTGGGATATGATAGATGTGGGCGTCAGCAAGAAATTTTTGATAAGCGAAGCCAAAAAGGCAAAAGAGGGTATTGTTACCCCAAACTGCCGTGCAAAATGCGCCCTCTGCGGTGCGGCTTCCTTCGGCGGAGGTGTGTGCTTTGAGTAAATACAGAATAAAATATAAAAAGACAGACGCGGCAAGATATATTTCGCATCTTGATTTTATAAGAACAATTACGCGAACCTTCAGGCGCGCCGAGCTGCCGGTTAAATATTCTCAAGGCTTTAATCCTCATATGATTTTGACGGTTGCACTGCCCATTTCGGTGGGGGTTATAAGCGACGCAGAGTATATGGAGGTTGAATTGAACGAAGAAATTTCGGAGGATAAAATAATTTCTGCCCTCAACCAAAATATTCCGCTCGGACTTGAAATTACAGCGGCAAAAAAGGTTTGCGGGGAGGATATTGCGCTCAATAAAATATCGTATGCAAAATATTTTGTTGAGGTTGAACATTCGGGAGAATGTGATATAGAAAAGCTTTTGCAAAACGAAACTCTTATGGTGGATAAAAAGAGCAAAAAGGGAATAACCTTAACCGATATTAAGCCTATGATTGCACATCTTGGTTTTATCGGCGAAAATAATGGCAATGCTGAATATGAGATGATTTTATCGGCAGGAAACGTGCAGAATTTGAAGCCTGAAACGGTGATTGCGGCGTTTGAAAAATACGGGGATAATTATAAGGCTGATTTTATAAGCGTCACGAGAAAAGAAATGTATTTTGAAGATTTTAAATCCGTTATGTAAGGAGATTTTCAAGTGAATAAGGAATATGAAGAATTAAAAAACCTTTTAAATAAATACAGCTACGAATATTATGTTTTGGACAAGCCGACAGTAACAGATTACGAATATGATATGCTCCTTCGGAAGCTTATAAAAATGGAGGAGGAAAATCCTGACATTATCGCTTCCGATTCGCCGTCGCAAAAGGTGGGCGGCAAAATATTAAAAGGGTTTGAAAGCGTTGTTCATAATGTAAAAATGCAAAGCCTTCAGGACGCGTTCGGAGCGGACGAAATACGCGATTTTGACAGGCGCGTAAAGGCTGTATGCCCAAACGCCGAATATACGGTTGAGCCGAAAATAGACGGTCTTTCGGTATCGCTTGAATACGAAAATTCTCTTTTTGTCAGGGGTTCTACGCGCGGTGACGGTATGGTCGGCGAGGACGTTACAAACAATTTAAAAACCGTAAAAACAATTCCGTTAAGGTTAAATGTTCCCGTACAGCGCCTTGAGGTGCGCGGGGAGGTGTTTATGCCGAAAAAAAGCTTTGAAAAGCTTAACGCAGAGCGTGAGGAGGCAGGCGAAACCTCTTTTGCAAATCCGCGAAACGCCGCCGCAGGCTCACTTCGTCAGCTTGATTCGTCAATTGCCGCAAAAAGAAATCTTGATATTTTTATTTTTAATGTGCAGTCCGTTTCGGGAATGGAATTTAAAACGCATCTTGAAAGCCTTGAGTTTTTAAAAAAGGCGGGCTTTAAAGTTATTGACGACAACACTGCATATTCCGATATTGAAGGTGCGCTCGAAAGAATAAAAGAAATCGGAGATGAGCGCAGAAAATATTATTATGATACCGACGGCGCGGTTATAAAGGTAAACTCACTTTTGCACAGAGAGCTTTTGGGCGAAACCACAAAAGTTCCGCGGTGGGCGATTGCGTTTAAATATCCTGCCGAGCAGAAAGAAACGACAATTAAAAATATTTTTATAAACGTCGGCAGAACAGGTGTTTTAACCCCGGCAGCAGAGTTTGAAACGGTGAGCATTGCAGGCACAAACGTCAGCAAAGCAACCTTGCATAATCTTGATTATATACGGCAGAAGGATATAAAAATAGGGGACAAAGTGCTTATTCAAAAGGCGGGGGATATTATTCCCGAGGTGGTAAAGGTGCTTTCAGAAAAACGTACGGGTGAAGAATTTGAATTTAATATGCCCGAAAATTGCCCGGTATGTGGCGCACCCGTTCACCGAGAGGAAGGAGAGGCGGCGTATCGCTGCACAAATTTTGCCTGTCCGGCACAGGCGGTAAGAACCATTATTCATTTTGTGTCGCGGAATGCAATGGATATTGAGGGAATGGGCCCCTCGGTTGTGCAAAAGCTTATAGACGAAAAGCTTATTTCAAACAGTGCTGATATTTACACTCTTAATAAAGACGACCTTGTAAATATTGACAAGCTGGGCGAAAAGTCGGCACAGAATCTTATAAATGCGATTGAAAAATCAAAAAACAACTGCCTTTCGCGCCTTCTTTTCGGTCTTGGAATACGTCATATAGGCCAGAGCGCAGCACGCTCAACAGCAAAGCATTTTAAGAATATTGACAATATAATTTCCGCCTCTGCGGAAGAAATTGCAGAAATTGACGATATAGGTATGATTATGGCACGTTCTTTGCGCAGCTTTTTTGACGAGGAGCAGAATTTAAAAATTATAGACGCATTTAAGGCGGCAAACGTAAACACCGAATATATTGACGAAAGCGCAGGGTTTGACAACCGATTTGCGGGCAAAACCATTGTTGTCACCGGCACTCTTGAAACGCTTAAGCGCGCCGAAGCCGAAGATTTAATCGAAAAATACGGCGGCAAGGCGGCAAAATCGGTGTCAAAAAACACAAGCTTTGTTCTTGCCGGAGAGAGCGCCGGAAGTAAGCTTGAAAAGGCGCAGAAGCTGGGAATTAAAGTGATTGACGAAACAGAATTTTTAAAAATGGTTGAAAATTAGAAAAAAATATTATATAATAAAAATGTTTTATTTATTCCGAATATCCTACAAGGAGTTGAAAAAATATGAAAATTTCAAAAGACGAGATTTTGCACGTTGCTTTGCTTTCAAGGCTTAAGCTGGACGATGACGAAATTGAAAACCTTAATATGGAAGGAATTATCGATTTTGCAAACACGCTTAACGAGCTTGATAC
>JALEIO010000014.1 GCA_022769845.1 Oscillospiraceae bacterium | reverse complement strand
GCTTTCTTCAACGCTGTCGTCCAAAATGCATATGTCAGAAAACTCCATTTTATCCTCGGTAATAGTACCCGTTTTGTCAACGCACAAAACATTAACCCTTGCGAGCGCCTCAATGCAGCCCATTTCGTGAACCAAAGTTCTGCTTTTTGCAAGGCGCATAACGCTTACCACAAGCGCAACGGTAGTAAGAAGATAGAGCCCCTCCGGAATCATTCCCACAAGCGCGCCGACAGTTGACACAACACCGGTCTTAAGGTCGGTATGCAGAAGATAAAGCTGATTAAACAGCATTAATGCGCCGATAGGAATAATCAAAATTCCAATCCATTTTACAAGATTATCCAAGGCGTTCATCATTTCGGATTTTTTGTTGTTGTTCTTTTTTTTAGCCTCAAGCGTAAGACGCGACACGAACGAATTTTTCCCAACATTGTCAAGACGGGCATAAATTTTTCCCGAAACAACAAAACTTCCCGACAAAAGGCTGTCGCCCGTTTCTTTTTTTATTTCTATATTTTCACCCGTGACAAGCGATTCGTTGAGCGATGCCGTTCCTGCAATAACGGTTGCGTCTGCACATATTTGATTACCCGCCGTAAAAACAACAATGTCATCGCGGACAAGGCTTGAAACCGATACCTCCGTTTCCGCACCGTCACGTACAACAATCGCTTTTGGCGCAGACAAAATTGTGAGTTTTTCAAGCGTTTTTTTAGAACGTATTTCCTGATAAATTCCAATAACGGTATTTATAACGATAACGGGGAAAAAAGTCAAATCATTGTACGACCCGACAAGCGCAACACACAGCGCGAGAATAAAAAATACAAGGTTGAAATATGTAAACGTGTTGGATTTTATTATCTCGGCGGTGGTTTTTTCCGCGCCCTTGACCTGCTCATTATAAAGACCTGCCGCCTTTCTTTCAAGAGCCTGCTCGGTCGTAAGCCCCGTTTTTTCGTCTGCAAATATTCTGTTTATACTGCTTTTGTTAATTTGTGTACTCAATTTTTTGTCCTTAAAATCATAAAATTAACGCACATTAATACGGCTATTTTTCTAAATTTTTCTTTGCGTCATCAGCCGCCTTTTCGCTTTCCAAAAGTCCCTTTTCTCCGTCATTTTCGGCATAATTTTCTTTAACATCTTTGATATTTGCCGCACTTTCACCCTCTCCGAAATACGGAATAAAGCTTTGAGCAACCTTTGATTTTCCGCGCGTTTTAACATAAAATGCACCGATTGTAGAAAATACCGCCGCACCGATAAAATTGACAAACAAATCCTTCATAGTGTCAATAATACCAATATCAAGATATCCGCCGTTTACCGTTTCGGTCATTTGAACCCCGTCTTTTGTATAATAAATTACAGTTTTCACAATATTGTTAATCGCCACAGGCTTATTTAGATGCTCCGGATTAAGCGCAACCGACGCAAATTTTTGTACGATAAAATCCTTTTGCATATCGTAGAGAAAAAATCTGTCCATAGAAAATTCAAAAAATTCCCATATAATTCCTATTGTCATGGAAAAGCAAAACGCCACAAACGCCACAAATACGGGTGACATTGTAAGGTGAATTCTTGGACTTTGATTTAAAATATCCACCATTGCAAAGCCTATTGCCGCCATTAAAAAGCCGTTTACGGTATGCAGAATTGTATCCCAATTTTTAAAATGTGTATAGAAATTCTGCATTTCTCCCAAAATTTCGGCGCTGAAAATAAACACTATAATTACAATTTCAAGCGCGGTCGGCAGCTTGATGTTAAACCCTCTGTCAAGAATAACGGGGATTAAAAACAGCACCAACGTCAAAAGGCAAAGAAAAACATTATCGTAATTTCCTCTGATAAGCTGCACAATCATAAGTGCAGTAACTAAAAATCTAAGTACAACGTAAATTGCAACACTGCTTTTATTTACCGCAGTAACACGCTTTTTTCTCTCTCGTTTTTTCACCAAATCACATCCTTTTTTGTATATTGTAATACATTTTAAGACATTTTTCAATAGTTTTCATAATGTATTTTATCCAATTTAGCAAAAAAACCTCCGAAATTTAATGTTTCGGAGGTTTTTGTCAATATTAGAAAAATTAATATTTTATTGTATAATTTTCACCGTATATGCCCG
>JALEIO010000005.1 GCA_022769845.1 Oscillospiraceae bacterium | reverse complement strand
ATCTTGTTTCTCCTTTTTTCGCAAATATATATTTATTTTACCTCTTTTTCGGATAATTTGCAATAGTTTTAAACAAAATAAATTTTAAGTTTTCATAAAACAAAAAAAGCAGAGACAATGCTTATGCACAACTCTGCTTTTTTAACGCAATATTTTTATAATTTTGACGTTTATACATTTTGAATTTTTTCTGCCTCTTCAAGCTCGTCAAGAGTAATTGACCTGGTGTGTTTTGTGTGCGACCATTCCTTATTGTCCTTTTTGAGCCAGCCGATAATGGTAATCGGAATCCAGGTAAGCGAATAGAGCGAAAATGTTATATAACACCAAATAAGCCTTAAGTTTATCATTCGTTTTTCATATGTTATAACAAACGGAATATACATCATCTGCAAAACAGCAACTGCACTCCATATCTGCGGGTCACCAAACACCTTGCTGATTTCAAACACCTTAATAACGCCCGTAACCTGAACCCATGTCATAACGGTTGCAAACAAAAGACACATAATTTTAACCGGCTGCAAAAGGTAAATTCCGCAGTCAAAAGCTGAAAGGTCTTTGTCCTTAAACGCCTTTATAAAAAGCTTTTTCGCAAATCTTGACGCAACGTCCGAGTGACCCTGCATCCAGCGTGTTCTCTGATGCCACGACTGCATAAATGTAAGCGGTTTTTCATCATACACAACCGCTTTGTGCGCCCAGCCGACTTTTCTTCCGGTAAGCGCAAGCTTTGCGGTAAATTCCATATCTTCTGTAAGGCAGGTTGCTCCCCAGCCCATTTCTTTTAAAAGGTCGGTGGAAATTACAAACCCTGTACCGCTTAACTGACAGGTAATTCCAAGGTTGTATCTTGCATTTTGGAAAAGACGCGCAATCATCCAGAACGATACCGAATATGCGCACGTTATCCACGAATCAAACGGATTTTTGCTGTCGACGTTGCCCTGCACAACCTCGTAGCCTTTATTAAGCTCTTTATTCATTTCGGTAAGATAATTCTGACTTACAAGATTATCAGCGTCAAAAATGGATATGCTGTCATATTTTTTATCCATTTTGAAAATTTTTGAAAACATCCATTCAAGAGCGTGGCCTTTGCCCTTTAAAGTTGCGTTTGTACGCTCGTAAACGTAAGCGCCTGCAGCTCGGGCAACTTCGGCGGTAGAATCGGTACAGTTGTCGGCAATTACAAACACATCATACGCTTCTTTTGGATAGTGCAGCCTAAAAAGACTTTCTACCATTTCGCCGATAACAGCTTCTTCGTTATGTGCCGCAACAATCAGCGCAAAGGTATGAATTTTATTCGTTTTCGGCATAACGTTTGTTTGCCTGTCCGACCAGCCGAAAATGGACACAACAAAATAATAACCGCCGTAAGCAAGCACAAACAGCGATACAAAAGCACTGATAAAATAAATAATCATTCTTAAACTTTCCGGCACAAAAATCACCTCAAAAGCAGATTTTTATTTGAAAAATTTTCAGCTAAATTCACTAAAGTGTATTATATACCATTGCATAAACATAATCAAGTATCAATTTTAACCAATTTTTGTGCATTTTGCATTAAATTTCTTGTTTGATTTTACTTTTCTTCTGTTTTTTACTTATTTGTTTCGTTTTCGCCGTTTTTCACAGTTTTGATTTTTATTTGTTAAATATATATGGACATTTTGCAAAAATTATTATATATTAGTATACAAGAGGTGTTACATATGGCTGAAAAAACAAAATTTGTTTGCATAGAATGTGGCTACGAAACGGCAAAATGGCTGGGAAAATGTCCGTCATGCGGAAGATGGAATACATTTGAAGAAGAAGTTGTGGAAACAAAGAAGACAAAAGCGCGCGGCATTACGTCGCTTTATGCTCCGAAAAAGCTTTCTGAAATTGTGTCAATGTCGGAAAAGCGCATTTTAACCGAATTAAAAGAGCTTGACAGAGTACTCGGCGGCGGGCTTGTAACAGGCGAAATGGTGCTTGTTGGCGGCGACCCCGGAATAGGAAAATCCACACTGCTTTTGCAGATTTGCGAATTTTTGGGAAAAACGCAGAAAATACTTTATGCGTCGGGCGAGGAGTCGCTCAATCAAATAAAAATCAGGGCGGACAGGCTTAAAATTACCACCGAAAATCTGTCGCTTTTGTCCGAAACATCGCTTGATAAAATAATTGAAGCCGCAAAAGACGAAAAATGCGGCATACTTATTGTAGACTCAATTCAAACTATGTTTTCGGAAGAAGCCGGCTCGGTGCCCGGCAGCGTATCGCAGGTGCGCGAATGTACGCACGCGCTTATGCGGTTTGCAAAGCAGTCCGGAACGACGGTTTTAATTGTTGGCCACGTTACAAAAGAGGGCAGCATTGCGGGCCCGAAAATTTTGGAGCATATGGTAGACTGCGTTCTTTATTTCGAGGGCGAGCGCCATCAAAGCTACCGCATACTGCGAACCATAAAAAATCGTTTCGGTTCGACAAACGAAATCGGCGTGTTTGAAATGACCGATACAGGTCTTGCAGAGGTTAAAAACCCCTCCGAAATGATGATAAGCGGACGTCCCGAAAACGCGTCCGGGTCGGTTATAACCTGCACGTTTGAAGGAACGCGCCCGATACTTGCCGAAATTCAGGCGCTCTCCTCCCCTACGGGCTTTGGAAACGCGCGCAGAATGGCAACGGGGCTTGACTATAACCGCGCGGTTATGCTGGTAGCAATTTTAGAGAAAAAGCTTGGCTACAATATGCAAAACCAGGACATTTACTTAAATATCGCGGGCGGTCTTAAAATAAGCGAGCCTGCCACCGACCTTGCGGCTGTTTTGGCGATTGCGTCAAATTACAAAAACTTTATTGTAGATTATAAAACGGTAATTCTCGGCGAGGTTGGATTGACCGGCGAGGTGCGCAGCATTACGTATCCCGAAAAACGCGTTAACGAAGCAAAAAAGCTCGGTTTTACACGCATAATAATGCCCTGCAACAACTTAAAAAGCGTAAAAAATTCAAAGGATATTGAAATTTTCGGCGTAAAAAACGTATATCAGGCTATAAAATATTGTCGGGAAAACGGAAAAATCGCAGAAATTCCTCGTTAATTATATTTTATAAAAAAATCGCAAAATTATTTTAGCAATTATTTCAAAAATTCCGCGAATAAAAATTCCGGAATTTTTTTGATTTATGTAAAAACACATATTTTTCCGGATTTCCTTCATTATATATACGCATTTTAATATGTGCATTTTAAAACATCAGACTTAAAGAGCAAAATTTTCCGTCTGATTTTTTATTATTTTGCACTTATACCATTAAATATTACACGTTTTTTATATAATTTTTACAAAATTTATGATGTTTTTACCCTAATATACTTGACATAAATATAAATCTGTTGTAAAATAATACAGTATGTATCGGTATGGGAGGAAGAATATGGACAGCGCCGAATTCAACAAAGAAAAAACGGTTGTCGGTTTAAGACAAGCTATAAAGCTTCTGGACGAAAAAAACGTTAAAAAGGCTTATATTGCAAAGGACGCCGACGAACATATTTTAAATCCATTGGTAAGCATTTTAAAAGAACAAAATATTGAAACGATTTATGTAAACTCAAAAAAAGAGCTTGGAAAAATGGCAAAAATCGATGTTTCAGCCGCCGTTGCGGTGGAAACAATAAAATAGGTATTATTCATTTTTATGATTAATATATAAATTTTATTAAGGAGGTGAAATTAATTGCCAACATTTAACCAGTTAGTAAGAAAGGGCAGAGAAACATCTGTAAAGAAATCTACTGCACCTGCACTGCTTTACGGTTTCAACTCGCTTAAAAAACGTCCTACCGACGCAAATTCGCCCCAGAAAAGAGGTGTTTGCACAACGGTAAAGACTATGACGCCTAAAAAGCCTAACTCGGCTCTTCGTAAAATGGCCAGAGTAAGACTTACAAACGGTATGGAAGTATCGGCTTACATTCCCGGTATCGGCCATAACCTCCAGGAGCACAGCGTTGTTCTTATCAGAGGCGGCAGAGTTAAGGACCTCCCCGGTGTGAGATATCACATTATCCGTGGTGCGCTTGACGCTTCGGGTGTTGCGAACAGAAACCAGGCAAGGTCAAAATACGGTGCAAAGAAGCAAAAACAAGCTAAAAAGTAGTTTGTCCGTTTGCAAAATTAACGCTTAAAACGGAATTTATATATATTTATACATTTTCTGTAATAAGCGCTTAACGAGCCTTGTATTTTACGGCTCGAGTACCTGTGAATCCATTATTTATATGAAGGAGGGAAGAAAAGTGCCCAGAAAAGGTTATATCGCAAAAAGAGAAGTTTTGCCCGACCCGCTTTATAACAGCCAGGTTGTTACAAAACTTATCAACAACATTATGCTTGACGGCAAAAAAGGTGTTGCTCAGGGCATTGTTTACGGCGCGTTTGAAATTATCGCCGAAAAAACAGGCAAAGACGCTTTAGAGGTTTTCGCAACCGCTTTGGAAAATATTGCCCCCGTTTTGGAGGTTAAAGCAAGAAGAGTCGGCGGCGCAACCTACCAGGTGCCTATCGAGGTTAGAGCTGACAGACGTCAGACACTCGGTTTAAGATGGCTTACGCTTTATGCTCGTCAGAGAAACGAAAAAACAATGCGTGAAAAACTCGCTGCTGAAATTATGGATGCGGCAAACAATATGGGCTCTGCTGTTAAAAAGAGAGAAGATACTCACAAAATGGCAGAAGCAAACAGAGCATTCTCACACTACCGCTGGTAGTTTTTGCTCTTTGGGCATACGATTTTTCGTTGCCTATACGAAGGAAAGGAGGAAACTAATTGCCTAGACAATATTCTTTAAAAAATACAAGAAATATCGGCATAATGGCACACATTGACGCCGGTAAAACAACAACGACAGAGCGTATCTTGTATTACACCGGTATTAACCATAAAATCGGTGAAACGCATGACGGCTCTGCAACAATGGACTGGATGGCACAGGAACAGGAAAGAGGAATAACCATTACTTCCGCTGCTACAACCTGCTTCTGGGCACCGAAATCAGGTCCTTTTAAAGGAATAAAAAACAGAATTAACATCATTGACACACCGGGACACGTTGACTTTACTGTTGAAGTACAGCGTTCGCTTCGTGTACTTGACGGCTCGGTTACCGTTATGTGCGCAAAGGGCGGCGTTGAGCCGCAGTCTGAAACCGTTTGGCGTCAGGCTGACGACTACAATGTTCCGAGAATGATTTATGTTAATAAAATGGACATTATGGGCGCAGATTTCTACAATGTAGAAAATATGGTTCACGAGCGTCTGCACGCTAACGGTATTCCGATTCAGCTTCCGATCGGCGCAGAGGACACATTCAAGGGAATTGTTGACCTTATGACAATGAAGGCTGAAATTTACTATGACGAAATGGGCGAGCAGTACGGAGAAGAAGAAATTCCGGAAGATATGCGCGAAAAGGCTGAAGAATACCGAGCTAAAATGATTGAGGCTATTGCCGAAACAGATGAAGCTATTATGGAAAAGTATTTTGAAGACCCCGATTCGCTTACCGTTGACGAGCTTAAGCTTGCGCTCAGAAAAGCTACAATAAACAATGAAATCGTTCCTATGCTTTGCGGTACATCTTACAGAAACAAAGGTGTTCAGCTTCTTTTGGACGCTATCATTGAATATATGCCCGCACCTGTTGACGTTCCTAACATCAAAGGTGTAGTTCCCGATACGGACGTTGAAGAAGAAAGACCTTCTTCGGATGACGAACCGTTTGCGGCTTTGGCATTTAAAATTGCCACAGACCCGTTTGTTGGTAAAATCTGCTACTTCAGAGTTTACTCGGGTACTGTAAATTCAGGCTCATACGTTCTTAATGCCTGCAAGGGTAACAAAGAAAGAATGGGCAGAATTCTTCAGATGCACGCTAATCACAGAGAAGATATTGACACCGTTTACTCGGGCGATATTGCTGCCGCAGTTGGTTTAAAAAATACCACAACAGGCGATACTCTTTGTGACGAGAAGCACCCGATTATCCTTGAATCAATGGAATTCCCCGACCCTGTTATCAGAGTTGCTATCGAGCCTAAAACCAAAGCAGGTCAGGAAAAAATGGGTATTGCTCTTGCAAAGCTTGCTGAAGAAGACCCAACCTTTAAAACCTATACAGACGAAGAAACAGGTCAGACAATTATCGCAGGTATGGGTGAGCTTCACCTTGAAATTATCGTAGACAGACTTTTAAGAGAATTCAAAGTTGAAGCAAACGTTGGTAAGCCCCAGGTTTCTTACAGAGAGGCAATCAGAAAGGCTGTTGACCAGGAATACAAATATGCTCGTCAGTCGGGTGGTAAAGGTCAGTACGGTCACGTTAAAATTAAGGTTGAGCCTCTTGAAGAAGGCGGCGGCTACGAGTTTATCAACAACATTGTCGGAGGTGCTATTCCCAAAGAATACATTCCCGCAGTTGACGCAGGTATCCAGGGTGCTATGCAGTCGGGCGTACTTGCAGGCTATAACGTTGTTGACGTACGAGTTACACTCTATGACGGTTCTTATCACGAGGTCGACTCGTCTGAAATGGCATTCAAGATTGCTGGTTCAATGGCATTCAAAGAAGCTATGAGAAAAGCTGACCCTGTTATTAAAGAGCCTATTATGCTCGTTAACGTTATCGTTCCTGACGAATATCTCGGCTTTGTTATCGGCGACTTAAGCTCTCGCCGCGGTCTTGTTAAGAGTCAGGAGGTAAGAAGCGGCGGCGTTACGCAGGTAACCGCAGACGTTCCGCTCTCTGAAATGTTCGGTTACGCTACAGACCTTCGTTCCGGTACACAGGGACGCGGTCAGTACACAATGGAGCCTTCGCATTACTCCGAAGTTCCGAAGAACATTCAGGAAGGCATCGTAAATGCCAAAAACAAAGAATAATCTCATTTAGTTTTAATTTTAAAATAATATATTGTAAAAAATAAAGGAGGAAATTTAAAATGGCAAAAGCTAAATTTGAAAGAACCAAACCCCACGTTAACATTGGTACTATCGGTCACGTTGACCATGGTAAAACATCGTTAACAGCTGCTATCACAAAAGTATTGGCACTGAAAGGTCAGGCTCAGTACGAAGCTTACGATCAGATCGACAAAGCTCCCGAAGAGAGAGAAAGAGGTATTACTATTTCTACTGCACACGTTGAGTATGAGACAGACACACGTCACTACGCTCACGTTGACTGCCCGGGACATGCTGACTACGTTAAGAATATGATCACCGGTGCTGCACAGATGGACGGTGCTATCCTCGTTGTATCGGCTGCTGACGGCCCGATGCCCCAGACAAGAGAGCACATTCTTCTTTCAAGACAGGTTGGCGTTCCTTACATCGTAGTATTCCTTAACAAAGCTGACCAGGTTGACGACCCCGAACTTCTCGAGCTCGTTGAAATGGAAGTAAGAGACCTTCTTACAGAGTATGAATTCCCCGGAGATGATATTCCGATTATTGTAGGTTCTGCTCTTCAGGCGCTTGAGTCTACTTCTACAGACATCAACGCTCCCGAGTACGCTCCTATCCTTCAGCTTATGGATGCTGTTGACAGCTACATTCCTGCTCCGCAGAGAAGCACAGACCTTCCGTTCCTTATGCCTGTCGAGGACGTATTCTCAATCACAGGCCGTGGTACTGTTGCTACAGGTAGAGTTGAAAGAGGTACTCTTAAACTTTCTGAAGAAGTTGAACTCGTTGGCTTGACAACAGAAGCAAGAAAAGTTGTTGTTACAGGTATCGAAATGTTCAGAAAACTTCTTGACCAGGCTGAAGCCGGTGATAACATCGGTGCACTCTTAAGAGGTGTTCAGAGAAACGAAATCGAAAGAGGTCAGGTTTTGGCAAAACCGGGTACAATTCACCCGCACACAACCTTCAAAGGTGAGGTTTACGTTTTGACAAAAGATGAAGGCGGCAGACATACACCGTTCTTCAATAATTACAGACCGCAGTTCTATTTCAGAACAACAGACGTTACAGGCGTTATTAAGCTTCCCGAAGGCACAGAAATGTGCATGCCCGGCGATAACATCACAATTGATGTTGAGCTTATTACTCCTATCGCTATTGAAGAAGGTTTGAGATTTGCTATTCGTGAAGGCGGCAGAACGGTTGGTTCAGGCGTTGTAACACAAATAGAGAAATAATTTAAGCTTTTTAAAAGGCTGTGCAAAAATTGCACAGCCTTTTTTATAACATAGGAAATTGCGCGCGAGAAGTGCGCAATCAGCTTGTTTCAAAAAAGCGTACCATTCTGCCCCAAAGATTGGGGGTTAGGGGGTTGATGTGTTAAAAACGCTTTTTTACTTTGCTTTTTTACTTTGCTTTTTTACTTTGCTTTTTTGATTTACTTTTTTGGAAATTATTGACATTTTATCTTAAATATGCTAAAATAGAGTCGTAGCAAAACAAATAATTTATTAAACGAGGCCGCACAATGAAAAAATGTCCTGTATGCAACACATTAATGGAATTAAATAAAGTATCGCAAACATATATTTGCCGAAAATGCAATCAATATTACAATACAAAAATGGAAAAAATT
>JALEIO010000241.1 GCA_022769845.1 Oscillospiraceae bacterium | reverse complement strand
ACGTCAAATATGCCTGTTGCGGCGCGTGAAGCGTGCATTTACACAGGCGTTACTCTTGCGGAATATTATCGCGATATGGGATATAACGTTGCGATTATGGCAGATTCCACCTCGCGATGGGCAGAAGCTCTTCGTGAAATTTCAGGACGTTTGGAGGAAATGCCGGCTGAAGAAGGCTTTCCCGCTTACCTGCCGTCACGTCTTTCCACTTTCTATGAAAGAGCGGGAATGGTGGATAATCTCAACGGAACAAAGGGTTCAATTTCAATAATCGGCGCAGTATCTCCGCAAGGCGGCGACTTTTCAGAGCCGGTTACTCAAAATACAAAGCGTTTTATACGCTGTTTCTGGGCGCTTGACCGTTCGCTTGCGTATCAGCGTCATTACCCTGCAATAAACTGGCTTACCAGCTACTCGGAATATTCGGATGACTTAAAAGACTGGTTTGACCAAAACGTCAGCGAGGATTTTGACAGCGTTGTTTTGCAGATTAAGAAAATTCTTACTGAAGAAAGCTCGCTTATGGAAATTGTAAAGCTTATCGGCTCGGATGTTCTGCCCGACTCGCAGAGGCTGGTTTTAGAGGTTGCAAAAATAGTACGTTTGGGATTTTTACAGCAAAATGCTTTTAACTCTACCGACACTTACGTCCCGCTGAAAAAACAATATCTTATGCTCAAAACCTATCTTGCCTATTACAATGAGGCGAAAAAGCTTATCGCGCTGGGCGTTCCCGTTTCGCAGCTTCACGCAACCGGGTTAACCGAAAAACTCATTTCCATCAAGTACGATGTTAAAAACGATGATTTTGCCGCATTTGACAAATATGAAAGCGACATAAAAGCGGCGTTTGACAAAATAGGCAAAAGATATGCTCCAAAAAAGGCGGTGCAATAAATGGCTATAGAATATTTGGGTCTTAAAGAAATTTCAGGTCCTTTGATTGTTTTGGACAATGTAAAGGGCGCGTCATATGAAGAAATCGTTGAAATCGATGTTGCGGGCGAAGAAAAACGAATGGGACAGATTATTTCGATTGAAGGCGACAAAGCGGTTGTGCAGGTTTTTGAGGGTACTGAAGGTATTTCAAGAATCAACACAAAAACACGCCTTACCGGCGAGCCGCTGAAGCTTCCTTTGTCTAAAGAAATTCTCGGACGTGTGTTTAACGGCGTGGGCAAACCGATTGACGGGCTCGGAAACATCTATCCCGACATTAAGGCGGACATAAACGGCAAGCCTATAAACCCTGTTTCAAGGGAATATCCGCGAAACTATATCGAAACCGGAATATCGTCAATCGTCGCTTTAACACCGCTTATCAGAGGACAGAAGCTGACTATTTTTTCCGGCAACGGCCTTCCGCATGACACTTTGGCTGTGCAGATAGCAAGGCAGGCTAAAATTTCGGACGACAACGGCGGCGATTTTGCCATAGTTTTTGCGGCAATAGGCGTTAAAAACGACGTTGCAAACTACTTTAAAAAGGCTTTTGCCGACAGCGGTGTGCTTGAAAAGGTTGTTATGTTTTTAAACCTTTCAAACGACCCTGTTACCGAAAGAATTATAACTCCGCGCGCCGCTCTTACAGCTGCGGAATACCTTGCATTTACACATAATATGCATATTTTGGTTATTATGACCGATATTTCGTCATATGCCGAGGCGCTGCGTGAGGTTTCGTCCTCCAAGGGCGAAATTCCCTCGCGAAAGGGTTATCCGGGTTATCTTTATTCCGACCTTGCTTCACTATACGAACGCGCAGGTATGGTAAAGGGCAAAAAAGGCTCGGTTACGCAGATACCGATTCTTACAATGCCGAATGATGACATCACACACCCTATCCCCGACCTTACAGGATATATCACAGAAGGTCAGATTGTTATGGACAGAGGGCTTTTCCAGCGCGGAATTTATCCGCCTATCAGCGTTTTGCCGTCGCTTTCTCGTCTTATGAAGGACGGTATTGGCGAAGGATACACACGCTCAGACCACAATGACGTTGCAAACCAGCTTTTCGCGGCATATGCCAATGTTGCCGAGGTTAAAGCGCTTGCGTCGGTAATTGGCGAAGATGAGCTTTCAAAAATCGATAAATTATATATTGAATTCGGCAAGCAGTTTGAGGAAAAATTCTTAAGTCAGCAAAAGGACGAGGAGAGAAGCATTACAGAAACGCTCGACCTTGGCTGGGAGCTTTTGAGAATTCTTCCCCGTGAAGAGCTTAACCGAATTGACACTAAAATTCTTGACGAATTTTATGATAAAAAATAGCGCGGAGGTGGTAATATGGACATTACGCTGTTTGCCACAAAGGGCAATCTTATCGCTGCAAAAAACTCTTTAAAGCTTTCAAGGCAAGGCTATGACCTTCTTGACAAAAAGAGAAATATACTTATAAAAGAAATGATGTCGCTTATTGAAAAGGCGCAGAATATTCAGGGCGAAATTGACGAAAAATACCGCATGGCTTATGCCTCCTTGCAAAAGGCTAACATTGCAATCGGCATTGCGGAGGTTGAAAAAATCTCAAAATGCACTCATATAGAAAACTCAATCGACTTAAAATTCCGCAGTGTTATGGGCGTTGAAATTCCATCAATCGACTATGAGGAAAAAAAGGCGTCAACCGAATATGACTTTTTTACCACTTCATCCTATCTTGATGACGCATTTTTAAAGTTCAACGAGGTAAAAAATCTTACAATCTGCCTTGCCGAAATTGAAAATTCTGTTTACAGGCTTGCAAGCAACATCAAAAAAACTCAAAAGAGGGCAAATTCGCTAAAAAATATTATGATTCCGCGTTATGAAAAAATTTCTTCCGACATTCAAAACGTTCTGGAGGAAAAAGACCGCGAGGAATTTACGCGTTTAAAGGTTATTAAAAATACCAAGAATAAAAAGTAAAAACGGAGTTTCTTTTATGAAAACGCTGGGCATTGTGTGCGAATACAACCCGTTTCACAACGGGCATAAATATCACATTGAAAAGTCAAAAGAGCTTTTTGGGTGTGACAAAGTGGTTTGCGTAATGAGCGGAAGCCTTGTTCAGCGCGGAGAAATTTCGGTTTTCGACAAATGGACCAGAGCAAAAACCGCAGTGGAAAACGGCGCCGATTTGGTGCTGGAAATCCCTGCGTTTTTTTGTTTGCAGTCGGGCGAAAAATACGCGCTCGGGGCAGTAAAGGTTTTAAGCCTTTTGGGAAATATTGATTATTTAAGCTTCGGCAGCGAATGCGGCGATATAGATTTTTTGAAAAAAATTGCCGCCTTAAAGCAAAAAAATTCTTTTAACGACACCCTTAAAACCCTTATTAAAAGCGGCAAAAGCTACCCTTTGGCAAACGAAGAAGCAATTAAAAATTTCATTTCGGAAAGCAATGAAAAACGCATTTTTTCTCCCAACGACCTTTTGGGAGTTGAGTATATAAACGCTCTTTCAAGGCTTAAAAGCAATATCGTTCCCGTAACGGTAAAGCGTCATCTTACCGACCATTTTGACAAAAAAATTGTCAGAAATTTTGCGTCGGCAAGTGAAATAAGAAATATGATTTTTAAAGGTACTGATTTTTCAAAATTTTTGCCGTATGACGCAAAAAACTTTGATATTTTTGACGAAAACAACGCCGAAAGCCTTATTCTCGGATATTTTCGCCTTTTTTGTCGCGAAAAAAATATTGTCGGCGGCGAAAAAGGGCTTGCAAACAGACTTGTTAAAAGCGCAAAAATTTCGTCATCCCTCGATGAATTTTATAATAATGCAGTTTCAAAGCGCTATACCAAAAGCAGAATAAAGCGCGTGGCAAAATGTGCTTTTTTTGACATAAAGAAAAATGCCGTTCTTGACTATATCCGTCCGCTTGCTTTTAACGATAACGGCAGAGAAATTTTAAAAAATTCACCCAACAAAAATCTTATTGTCACAAAGGCGGCCGACTTTAACGGCAATAAAAATTCAATGTTCAAATATGACATTGCGGCAACCGATTTTGCATATCTCTG
>JALEIO010000226.1 GCA_022769845.1 Oscillospiraceae bacterium | reverse complement strand
CTTTTGACTATTTTTTATCACGGTTTCAAAAACTTTTAGAAATTTACAATGTTTCGGAAACGGAAATTATTCAATAGTAATTAATGTCTACTGAACAAATGGTTTTGCGAAACCATTTGTGTGAAATTTACAATTTCACACCTAAAAACAGCATTAAAATGCTATTTTCAGGTTCACGACATTGATTGACTGACTGTTTGTGTCGGCTGTCGGGAGACGACAGCCGACACAAAGTGCAAGGTTTTTGACAAAAACAGCACAAAAACCATTGCCCTTTTTGTCTGAATATATTTCTTCCTTTCAAGTTTGCCACACTTTTTCAAAAAGAAAAGTGTATAAGTTTATTTTTCAAAACTTACACACTTAATTTTACACCCAAATTTACAGAAAAAAACTAACATTTTCCTCGTATTGCATCTTTCATACTCTTTATATATTCACCTACAGGCTTGGCAGCGTCCTTGCCGTGCTTTTCGATAATTTTTATAATTGCACTGCCAACGATAGCACCGTCTGATACAGCCGCCATCTTTGCCGCCTGCTCCGGTGTTGATATACCAAATCCTATTGCACAAGGTACATTCGTATTTTGCCGAACCTTTGAAACAAGAGCGTCAAGGTCGGTTGTTATTTCTTTTCTCGTGCCTGTTACGCCGAGACTTGAAACTATATAAATAAACCCTTCTGCTTCTTTTGCTATCATAGCGATTCTGTTATCCGATGTTGGAGCAATCAGTGAAATCAAATCTACATCATATTTGTGGCACAACGGCAAGAATTCTTCTTTTTCTTCGAAAGGCAAATCCGGTAGGATAAGACCGTCAATCCCTATTTCATTGCAAACCCCAATAAACCTTTCCGCTCCGTAGGAGAATACCACATTAGCGTATGTCATAAATACCATTGGAATAGATATATCCTTGCGAAGTCTTTTTACCATTTCAAATATTTTATCGGTCGTAACACCTCCGGCTAAAGCCCTGATGTTGGCACCCTGAATAACCGGACCTTCTGCTGTTGGATCTGAGAAAGGGATACCAAGCTCAATAAGATCAGCTCCGTTTATTACAGCAGCACGGACGATTTTTTCTGTTGTCTCTAAATCGGGGTCTCCGCAGGTAATAAACGGAATGAAGGCCTTGCCTTTTTCAAATGCTGATTTAATCTTACTCATAGATATTCTCCCCTCTGTATCTTGCTATCTGGGCACAGTCCTTATCACCGCGTCCCGAAATTGTTATTACAATTATTTTATCCTTATCCATTTTAGGCGCAACCTTCATTGCGTATGCAACCGCATGAGCAGATTCTATTGCCGGAATAATGCCCTCAATTTTTGAAAGATATTCAAAGGCGCGCACCGCTTCCTCATCGGTAATGGGAACATACTCGGCTCTGCCCATATCATAAAGGTTTGCGTGTTCGGGACCGACTCCCGGATAATCAAGTCCTGCGGATAAGGAATAAACCGGAGCAATCTGACCATATTTATCCTGGCAGAAATACGATTTCATTCCGTGGAATATGCCGACTTTGCCGGTATTAATCGTTGCCGCTGTTTCAACGGTGTCAATGCCTCTGCCTGCCGCTTCGCACCCTATAAGTTTAACATCTTTGTCGGGGATAAAGTGATAAAAGCTGCCTATTGCGTTTGAGCCTCCACCCACGCAGGCAATAACTGCATTGGGAAGTCTGCCTTCTTTTTCCTTAAGCTGTTGCTTTATTTCCCTCGAAATTACCGCCTGAAAATCACGAACAATAGTCGGAAACGGGTGCGGCCCCATAACCGAGCCGAGGCAATAGTGGGTGTCAGATATGCGTTTTGTCCATTCGCGCATAGCTTCCGATACCGCATCTTTGAGTGTTGCCGTGCCTGTGGTAACGGGAACAACCTCGGCGCCTAAAAGCTTCATTCTGTAAACATTAAGTGCCTGACGCTCGGTGTCCTCTTTGCCCATAAACACAACGCATTCCATATTGAAAAGTGCTGCAGCAGTTGCGGTTGCAACACCGTGCTGTCCTGCACCTGTTTCGGCAATGAGTCTTGTTTTGCCCATTTTTTTAGCAAGAAGTGCCTGACCGAGTACGTTATTGATTTTATGTGAACCTGTATGGTTCAAATCCTCACGCTTTAAGTATATTTTAGCACCGCCCAATGCTTTTGTCATCTTTTCTGCATAGTAAAGTCTTGACGGCCTGCCTGCGTATTCGTTAAAAAGCTTGGTCAATTCTCTGTTAAATTCTTCATCATTTTTATAATATTCATAAGCCTCTTCAAGCTCGATTATTGCATTCATCAAGGTTTCGGGAATATACTGACCGCCGTGTATTCCGAACCTTCCTTTTGGATTTGTCATTTTATTTGTCCTCCGTTCCGTACAGCTTTAACAAAAGCTGTAATTTTATCTTTATCCTTTGCTCCGTCTGTCTCAAGTGACGAACTTGCATCTACTGCATACGGCTTGAATTTTGATATTGCGTCACAAACATTTTCACTGTCAAGACCGCCTGCAAGAAAGAAATCCCGGTTTATATTGCTAATTAGCGAATGATTAAAGGTTTCGCCCGTTCCGCCGCCTGAATCAAGCATAATTAAGTCTGCTTCGGATTTTTCGGCTTTTGCAATATCCTGCTCTGTTTCTATGTGAAAAGCCTGTATAATCGGGCAATTTACTTTGCTGCGTAATTCTTTTATATAATCGTTATCCTCACTGCAGTGGAGCTGCACCATACCGATGATATTTTTATTTACAAGATATACGATATTTTCTATCGGTTCATTCACGAAAACACCAACGGGCGTGATATCTTTATTCAGCTTTTTCCTTAAATTCTCCGCTTCATCATAAGAAACAAATCTTCGGCTTTTGGAGGCAAATACAAAGCCGATAAAGTCCGGCATAAGCTCATTTGCATACTCTATATCACAAGGTCTTTTTAGTCCGCATAATTTTACCTTTGTCATAGCATACCTCGCAATTCCTTCAGCTTTGCATTTTTATTTTCCGCACGCATAAGCGTTTCGCCAATTAAAACCGCATCTGCACCTATCTCACGGAGATGTGCTACATCTTCGGTTGATTTTACACCGCTTTCCGAAACAAATATAATATCATTCGGTACAAATTCACGCATTCGCTTGCTGTTTTCGGTATCAACTGTAAAATCTTTAAGATTACGATTGTTGACACCGATAATTCTTGCTCCGGCAGAAATTGCAGCTTTTACTTCATTTTCGTCATGTGCTTCAACCAGTGCGGATATACCAAGTTCATCACATATTTTTATATAATCGGTTATTTGTTCTTCGGTAAGGATGGAGCAAATAAGAAGAACCGCTTTTGCACCTAATACCTTTGCTTCATAAATCATATATTCATCTACCGTAAAATCTTTTCTGAGGCAAGGAATTGAAACATTTGACGCAATTTCTTTTAGATATTCATCACTTCCCAAAAATCTTTCCGGCTCTGTCAATACCGAAATACAATCTGCGCCTGCTTCTTCGTATTCCTTTGCTATTTGCAAATACGAAAAATCCGGTGCGATAAGTCCTTTTGATGGAGACGCCTTTTTACATTCGCAGATAAATGCAATGTCGTTTTTTTGAAGTGCTTTTTCAAACTCAAAATTACCCTTTGGAAGACTTAGTGCTTTTGCCTTTAGTTCTTCAAGAGATATATTCTTTTTTGCTTTCTCAACACGTTTTCGTGCAAATGCAGCCAATTCATCAAGTATTGTCATAGCCTGTACCTCACTTATTTGAGAGTTCAATCAGTTTCTCTAATGTTTTAAGAGCCTTGCCCGAATCAATCAATTCTGCAGCAAGCTTTACACCTTCTTTCATTGTTTCTGCTTTGCCGCCGATATACAAAGCCGCACCTGCGTTCATAAGCACTGCGTTTCGTTTATGGCTCTTTTCGCCGTTTAAGATGCCAAGTGTGATTTTAGCATTTTCTTCGGGTGTTCCGCCAACCAAATCAGCCTTGGTGCAGCGTTCAAAACCGAAATCTTCGGGAGTAATAACGTAATTTTTCATCCATCTGTCTTTAAATTCGCAAACTGTTGTCGGTGCGCTCATTGAGATTTCATCCAGTTTTTCTTGACCGTACACAACCATACCACGTTTAACACCAAGGTTTATGAGAACCTGTGCAAGCGGCTCTACAAGGTAATTATCATATACACCGAGAAGCTGGAAGGAAGGATTGCCGGGATTTGTAAGAGGACCTAAAATATTAAACACTGTGCGGAATCCAAGCTCCTTTCGGATAGCACCGACATATTTCATCGAGGTGTGGTATTTTTGTGCGAAGAAGAAGCACATTCCGACTTCTTTCAAAAGCTCAACACATTTTTCGGGTTCCTGTTCGATGTTTACACCAAGAGCTTCAAGGCAGTCTGCCGTTCCGCACAGTGAGGATGCAGCACGATTTCCGTGCTTTGCAACCTTCATACCGCCTGCAGCAGCCACCAAAGCTGATGTAGTCGATATGTTGAAGCTGTGAGATCCATCACCGCCCGTACCAACGATTTCAAAAAGCTCCATATCTGTTATTACCTTTGTTGCGTGTTCACGCATTGCAGCAGCACAGCCTGCAATTTCATCTGTTGTTTCTGCTCTTGCACTTTTGGTTGACAATGCCGCAAGAAAAGCTGCGTTCTGGGTAGGCGAAGTGCTACCGCTCATTATCTCATTCATTACGGTATATGCCTCATCATAGGTGAGGTCTTGTTTGTTTACAATCTTTACAATAGCGTCTTTAATCATTTTTACATACCTCCATTTATGAAATTTTCAATCATTAGCTTGCCATACGGTGTCATTATAGATTCGGGATGGAACTGCACACCGTATATGGGATATTCCTTATGCTGAACCGCCATAACCTCGCCGTCATCTGCTTGCGCCGTAACCTCTAAACAATCCGGAATTGTATCATTATCTGCGGCAAGTGAGTGATACCGTGCAACCTTCATCGTTTCGGGACAATTCTTAAAAAGCAAACTGTTTGTATCTGCTTTTACCCTTGACTGCTTACCGTGCATAAGCTCCTTTGCATAGGTTACATTCGCACCGTATGCCGCACATATTGCCTGGTGTCCAAGGCATACACCCAATGTCGGAATATCTTTTGCAACTGTCTTTGCAGTTTCAATGATAACTCCTGCATTTTCCGGTCTTCCGGGACCGGGCGAAAGAATAATTCTGTCCGGCTTAAGCTTTCTTATTTCATCTATTGTCATTTCATCATTTCGTATCACTTTTATGTCAGGATTTATCGCTCCGACAAGCTGATAAAGATTATATGAAAAGCTATCGTAATTGTCTATCAATAGTATCATATTTTAAGCCTCCTCTGCTGATTTAAGTGCATTTATAACCACCCGCGCTTTATTTATACATTCCTGATATTCCTTTTCGGAAACGGAATCATAAACAATGCCTGCACCTGACCGAACAAACACCTTACCGTTTTTCTTATATGCTATTCTGATTGCAATGCAGGTGTCGAGATTTCCGGTAAAATCAATATATCCGATTGCTCCGCCGTAAATACCGCGTTTATTATTTTCAAGTGCTATATCCTCGGCTTTGGTTTTGCCTCTCGGTCTTGTTCCTGCGAGCGGGAATGTATGCAGCACTCCGTCCTTAAGCTTTACAAGTGTTTCGGGCGATGCTCCTGCAACCTCAACATCCGTGCCGGAGAAGTAGAACATATATGGTGAAGGATTGATTGTTCGAAGGTGTCTGTAAGTATTGAAAAGGCTTCCTTCAAAGGGTGCTGAAAGTCTGTTTGACAAGACAATTTGAAAGATGTCACCTTCTTTGATATAATGCTTTGCCTTTTCTACCATAGCGCAGAATTCTTCTTTTGAAAACAGCGCTGTAACTTCACCGGTTAAATGTCCGTTTAATTCTTTCTTTTTCTCGCCGCTTATGAGCAGTTCCTTTAATTTATCCAATTCAAATATTGCTTTGTTATAGCCTGATTCCGGTTCTTCGAGGCTCATATTTACAATGAGAATTATCTTCTGACGGTAATTGTCAAAGG
>JALEIO010000198.1 GCA_022769845.1 Oscillospiraceae bacterium | reverse complement strand
AAAAAGTTTGGAAAAGATTAGGTATGACGTTGTCAGCACCAAAAAGGTTTTTGACGGTGCAAAACAAGTGATGGTATATGGAATTGCGGCTAACACCGTTTTGGCAAACGGCGAGTTATGCACTGTTTTGAGCCTTGATGACATTTCTCCAAAACGTGATTTTGTAAATGAAATTGCTGAAAAATTAAACCGTCTGAATGTAAGTCCTATGCATTTTAAAAATATAATTGAAGATATTGTGGCGCGGCAGCTGCCATATGCTGCAAATTAAACTTTTTAAAACTGTTAAATTTAAAAGAGCTGAACAGGGTGTGAATTAAAAAGAAATGTTAAATTCATACCGAGTTCAGCTTTTTTATTTTATGCGAAAAATACGATTGCCGCGATATATGCTGCGTAAACCGCAAATACCACAATTCCTTGAAACCGCGAAAATTTTGATTTCATAAGCGTGGGAATAAAAATAAGTGCGTTTACTATAAGACATACGGGAAGGTCAAATTTAAGACTCTGCGCCGATATTGTAAGCGGCTTTCCTGCTGCGAGGGAGCATACTGGCAAAATAAGAGTGGTATCAATTATATTTGCGCCGATAATATTTCCTGCCGACAGCGCGCCCTGTTTTTTTCGTATTGCCGTAATAGCGGTAATAAGTTCGGGCAGAGATGTTCCTATGGCAATCATCGTAACCGAAATAATGCTGTCGGGAACGTGCAGAATTTGTGCAATTACCGTACCGTTGTCTACCAAAAGCCGCGCACCTATTATAATGCCGGCGCATCCGAAAATAAATTTTCCGATATTTGTGTAAATCTCTTTTTTTGAAACGGATTTTTTTACCTCGTCACTGTTAACTGATTTTGCGCTTTTTGCACTCTTTAGATTTTCATATACAAAAATTATAAGAATTACGGCAAGAATTATACAGCCTATTGGCGAGAGCTTTCCTGTAAGTGAGAAAATATAGAGCGACAGTATGGAAAGAATAAGAAGAAACGTTTTTAAAATATAATCCTTTGAGCGTATTGCAAAGGGGGCAATAATAACCGATAAGGCAAGTATAATGCCTGAATTTGCCGTTACCGAGCCAACGGCGTTGCCGATTGCCATATCAACTTTTCCGTCAAGCGCCGCCATAAGTGAAACAATAAGTTCCGGCATTGTTGTTGCTATGCTTACAATGGTTGCGCCTATTATAAACTGCGGAATACCCGATACCTTTGCAATCCACACCGAAGCGTCAACAAAATAATCACCGCCCTTGATAATAAGCACAAGTCCTACTGCGAATAAAATGAAAACCAGAAGCGTATACATTAAGAAAACCTCCGAAAAGTAAAGTTAATTACAATATAATTTAATGTATTGTTTTTTAAAAGTCAAGAAAAACTTGTCAAAAAAAGCCGACTTTAAATCGGCTTTTTTAATACATATTAAAGCTATTCAATCGACGGAATTTCTCCGAGAATATAATATTCATAGTTTTCAGACAGGTCATTTGACGATTTAATTCTTGTGTCGATAAGCTCAAGAATGAATATAAGACCAATGCCTGCCAGTGCGCCTACGGCAACTCCAAGAAGCGAATTTCTGCCGATATTTCTCGGAAGGTATTCGTTTGAAAATTTTGCGTGGTCAAGAGCTTTTATTGAGCCGCCTTCAACAACCCATTCAATTTCTTCTTTTGCAAGCGATATTACCGTTTCCAAAAGTATGTATGAAACCTTTGGCGAAGGTGATTTAACGGTGATTTCCAAAATTTCGGTTTCGTTTCGCGCTGCCATTGTAACCATACCCTTTAACCTTGCAGGCGAATACGGAAGCTTTGAAACCTCTTTTACGCGTGTAAAAAATTTTCCGGTATTTAAAACCTCAATCGAGGACTTAAGCAGCTCCTGCGATGTAACAATTTCGTTAAGACTGATTTCGTCCGATGGTCTTTGTGAAGTGGTTTTGTTAACATTACTTATATAAAGCGTACCGACAGACTGATAAACAGGCTTGGAAAGATAGTAAGAAAAAATATACATTGCCGAGCCGCCGATAATTAAACAGCACGCAACAATCCACCATCTTTGCAGCGCCATATTAAGTATGTCAAAAATACTGTATTCCTTGTTATTCAAAAAAGACACCCCTTAATTTTCAAATGATAAACACCAATTATATCTATAATATCACAAAAAAAACTAAAAGTCTATATTTTTTGTGAAATTATTGTGAATAAGTTGGAAATTTGTTTGACTTTGATAAAAAAATGAGGTATTATAACAGTAAATCAATATATAATATAAAAAATTTTGGAGGTAAATATTATGAAACTTGGTGTTTTTTCTCCTGTTTTCAACGACAGGTCTCTTGAAGAGGCGCTTATATTTTTAAAGGAGCACGGCGGTCAGGCTATTGAACTTGGCACGGGAGGATTTCCCGGAACTGCTCACATAAATCCGGATGAGCTTTTAAATGATGAAAAAAAGCTTGCAGATACGCTTGACCTTATCAAAAAATATGATATTGAAATCGCGGCGTTCAGCTGTCACGGAAATCCGGTTCATCCTAACAAAGAAATTGCGGCAAAATTCCATTCTGATTTTGAAAAAACCTGTCAGCTTGCAAAAAAAGCGGGCGTACATACAATAGTTACTTTTTCGGGTTGTCCCGGCGGCAGCAAAGATGACAAAACACCCAACTGGGTAACCTGTCCGTGGCCGAACGATTTTTCTGAAATCTTAAAGTATCAGTGGGATGAGGTGCTTATTCCTTATTGGAAAAAGGCTGCGGAATATGCAAAGCAATACGGAATTGAAAAAATTGCATTTGAAATGCATCCCGGCTTTTGCGTTTATAACCCCGAAACGCTTTTAAAACTGCGTGCGGCGGTAGGGGATATTATCGGTGCAAACTTTGACCCGAGCCATCTTATCTGGCAGGGAATTGACCCTGTTTATGCCATAAGGTCGCTTAAAGGCGCTATTTATCATTTCCACGCCAAAGATACAAAACTTGACCCGATTAATTCAAAAACAAACGGCGTTCTCGATACAAAGACCTATGCGGACGAAATTAACCGTTCGTGGATATTCCGCTCCGTTGGTTACGGAAACGACTATTCATACTGGAAGGATATGATAAGCGCACTTCGTCTTTGCGGATATGACGGAGTTATCAGCATTGAGCACGAGGACAGTCTTATGACGCCGGATGAGGGACTTATAAAGGCAATGGACTTTTTAAAGGATGTTCTTATTTACGAGTCTAAAGGCGATATGTGGTGGATTTAGTATTGCAAAAAGGAGAAAATTATGGCAGATCATATGATAAAGCTTAACGAAGTGCCGAAGGGGCAGAAAATGCAGTATTTGTGGGATTATTACCGTTTTCCCGCTCTTGCTTTTGTCATTGGTGCAATTTTGGTTGTTTCGCTTGTAAAGACAATTTTTTTCACTCCCAAGCCTGATATAAATATTATGTTCACAACGCAGTTTAATCTTTTGGATGAGGAAAGTGAAAAATATAACACTGCCGTACAAAATGCGATTGATGACTACAACGGCGACGGCAAAAAGCTTGTCGAAACGAGCCGCCTTGCTTATGACGAAACAAGCGGCAATAATGATCCGCAGTATATGCAGGCTGTTCTTACAAAAATGGATGTTGAGCTTGCGGCGGGTACTTCGATTGTGCAGATTTGCGATGATTATCTTTATCCGCGGTATGAAAAAAGCGGCTGTATTGCAACCTACAAGGTTTTTGAAGATTTTGGTGTTGAAATTCCGCACAAAAGCGGCGATGATATTGTGAAAATTCCGTTTAGCAGCATTAAAAGGTTTGCGAATATTAAATCTTCCAACGGTAACGAAATTTATATTACGCTGCGTCCGCCTATGGAAAAATGGTATAAAAACGAAAAAGACAGAACAAATTACATAAATCATTTAAAATTTATTGCAAAGCTTGTAAATGAATAACGAAAAAAGCTTTCAATGCGAAATTTTGATTTATTCTGCAAAAGTTTTATAAAAACGCTTGCCATAATCCCTAAATTATACTATAATTAAATAGATTTGTATAAGGGGGCTTTTTAATATGGTTAACAGCTTTTCAGAACGTATAATTGCCAAAAAAATGCTTGCAAAACCGGCAATTTTGGTTATAGTGCCAATTATTTTGTTGTCGGTTTTATGGTGCAGTGTATATGCAAGTGACGATGTATCTGTTTTTCAAACAAATACAATCAGCATAAATGCTGATTTTCCGCAAAGCAGCGAGCTTTTTAAAGGATATGTGCAAAAAACATTGTATCCGAAAAATATGAGCGAGGCAAATCCTGCGTCTGTTGAGGCAAGAGAACAGCTTGGTGCAAACGACAAAAATATTTATGATTTTTTAAAAAACAAGATAGAAAAGGTTGCAAACGGAGAAATGTCGTCAACAACGTTTGAGATTAATAAAGAAATTTTTGAAAAATGGGGTTTTAAAAATTCGTGGACGGCGAAAGAATTAGGCATTGTCAAAAATGATTCGGAGGCTGAAAATGAGTATCTGCAAAGAGTTGCCAATGCTGCTTTTGGAGAATTTAATAAAAACTTTAATATTTCACAGATTTTAAATGCAATTATTGATGATTGTCCTTACGATTTATACTGGTTTGACAAATCGGAAACAGGCGGCATTGCAAGCGGTGGATATACACAAAGCATAAACAGAATTGATTTTTATGTTGATCGGTTAATCTTTTCGTTTAGAGTTGCTAAAAACTATAAAGCGGAAAATTATAATCAGAATAGCCCGGAAGTTGATGTTGCAAAAACATCTGCAGCTTCAAATGCGGCAAACTATGCAAAAGAGATTGTTGAAAAATATAAAAATCTTTCCGATTATCAAAAGCTTAAGGCATACCGCGATGTTATATGCGAACTTACGTCGTATAATACCGATGCGGCTGAAAACGATATTGCTTACGGCGACGAGTGGCAGATTATTTATGTATTCGACAAAAATGACAAAACAAACGTTGTGTGTGAAGGCTATGCAAAGGCTTTCCAGTATTTGTTTGATTTATCAACTTTTGAAAATGATATTAAATGCTATACCGTTATCGGTGTGACGAGTAGCGGAAGCGGAGCAGGCGACCATATGTGGAACATAGTTAAAATGGAGGACGGAAAGAATTATCTTGTAGATGTGACAAACAGTGATACAGGTTCTATCGGTCAAAGAGGTGATTTGTTTCTTGCGGGAACGTCGGGAAATATAAATTCAGGCTATAGTTTTACCATTGACGCATATAACAGCATTAAATATTATTTTTCCGACAGCAGTATTAATTTGTGGGGTACTGATGAAAAAAGTATTCTCAACTTAAGCAGTACAAATTATGTATATGATAAAAAAGTTACTCCGTCCGGCAGTTATAAAAATGACCATGAAATTGAAAAAACATATGGCGGATTGGAAAAAGTGAATGTAAAAATAACTTCCAA
>JALEIO010000181.1 GCA_022769845.1 Oscillospiraceae bacterium | reverse complement strand
TCCCGAAACGTTGAAAACACGCACGATTATTGCGTTTTCACTGTCCTGCGCGCATTTTATTATACTTGTCGAAATGTCTTTTCCGCTTACGGTTATATAGCTTTTGGGCAAAGTAAGCTTTGTGTTTTCGTATGCCTCATAAATTGTTGTTATGGGCATATACCAAAGAATATCGCGCATTTTTAAAAGGTCGTTTTTGCTTACCGTTTTATCAAGCGGCGCAATGGCAAATTTATATTTTAAAATTTTATTTTCGCGGCAGCGTGTTTCGCCGTTTGTTCGTGTGGTTTTTGTAAAGCTCCGCAAAAGAGTAAGAAACATTGTTCCGTCTTTTAATGCCGAACATTCGTGTATTCCAACCGGAGAAATAAACGCAAGTCCTTTATCTTCGCTGTCGCGCACACCGACAATTCCGTTTGTGGATTTTTCGTATTGGTCGGTTTCTCTGAAATTTTGCGTTGTCATATCCATACCTGTACTTCGCTCGCAGAAATAAAATGCCTGCGATGCAAAATACTTGTCGGATTTTATTCCTGTGGGCAGCATAAGGCGCAATCGGTGGTCGGCGGCTTTGTTGTCAAATTCCATTTCGACCTCAACCATTCGGCTGTCTTTTGAAAGCGAGATTTTAAAAATAAATTCAAGACAAACCGTTTCGCTGTTTCTGCGGCAGCCGAGTTTGTCATAAATCATATCCTTCGGAACGTTCATATGCTTTGTTACGGTAAATGTGCAGCGCGATATGCCGTCCTCGGTTTTTTTGATTTCGCAGCCGCCGCCCGATGAGAAAACAGTAAAATCGTTTATTGGGTTTGTATGATACCAGCCGTCTCCGATTTCACCGTCATCAGACAGAACACACAGTCCTGTATAAGTGGAATTTGTGATTTTATCGTAAATTTCAAGACTGCCGTTTTCAAGAATTGTAACCTTGATATAGTTGTTTTCCATAAAGCTTGCGCCGGATGAAAGGCGCTGCATATATCTTACGGGCGAGGAGGACGGAATTATTTTGTAGTCTGTTTTTGAAAGCGGAGGAAGATTTACTTCAAGGGTAACGGTATGAACGTCTTTTTTCTCGGCGAACTGATTATATACTCTGCGAACATATCCGCGCTTTATATCGGTTACGCAATAGGGAACTTCGTTTTCGTCACAATCCAAAATCTTAAAGCTGTTTATGTCTTCATATCCGAACGGTTCGCTGTATTTTGCGTAAAAATCAGGATTAAAATCAATATCAACGCTTACGGTTTTCTTTACAGCAACAGAAAGCGGATTGTAAAGCGTCAGTATGTTTGCGTATTTTCCGTCTGCGCCGCGCTTGTTTTCGCCTTTTGAAAAATGAAGATAATCGTTTGAGATTTCGCGGCATAAGGATTTTGTCTGGTTAAAACGACATTCCATATCATTGTGTACTCTGTCAACCGAGCAGCCGCAGATTGAGTCGTGAGCGTGATTTTTCAAAAGGTATTTGTACGCCAAATCAATAAACGAACGGTTTATTGTATGACCGTCAAGTTGTGACATAACCATAAATGGTTCGGTTTGCTTTTCAATAAGGTTCTGGCACTCATCATTTGCATATTTGAGCGAATAGTAGCTTGATAGTGTGTTTGTTATAAGGTGAAGATAATGATGCATATTTTTGGGCGTTTTTACAAGCTCGCCTTCTATTGCGGGAAGCTTGTCCGCATAGCTTTCAAGCAGCTTTCCCTGCTCGCAAAGGTTTATGTGATGAACGCGCGCGTCAGGATAAAGCTCCGATATGATTTTTATAAATTTGCTTGTATCGGGGTGTGCGTCTGCGTGGTCTGCGCCGTCCATTAAAATTACAATCGGAATATCGCTTCGGTTTATTTCACGGTCAACCGTTTTTTTAATGCGCTCCTTAAGAGGCAGAGACGCATCCGCATTGACACCGTAAGAAAAAGAATTAAACTCGCCGTAGCCGTAATCATCGGGAAGCTTGTAATTTAAAGTATAGCTTTTATCGGGCGACTGCCACTTAAAATATGTCGGATCGCTCTCGGTTGTGCCTCTGCCGAGAAGAGAATATTTTATAGAAAATCCGTTAAAAATCTGCGGCAACTGCGCAATATGACCGAAAATATCGCAGATATAGCCGTATTTCCAAGTATTTCCGCCCCATTTTTCGCAAAGCCTGTGCCCGAACATAAGGTTTCTAATAATGCTCTCGCCCGAAACGTTAAATTCGTCCGGCATAGTGTACCAGGGGCCAATTAAAATTTTTCCCTCCGAAATGTATTTTTTGAGACGGTCTTTGTTTTCGGGAGAAATTTCAGAGTAATCCTCCAGAACAACACTTTGGCCGTCAAAATGAAAGGTTTTAAACTCCGGGTCGGTGTCAAGAAGGTCAAGAAGCTTGTTTACCATTTTAACAAGGCGGTATCGGAAGCCTTGAAAATCCTGATACCATTCTCTGTCCCAGTGTGTGCTTGAAAAATAAAAAATATCGAGACTGTTTTTATTCATTTTTGCACCTCTCTTTATTTGTAATTTTACGCCTTATTCTGCGAGCCGAAAAGAAGAATTTTTTCTTTAACCGCATTTTTTATTGCGTTGACCTTTTCGTTTCGCATATCAAGATATCCAAGCGAATTTTCGCACGCATTTTTTACGGCGTTAACACCCGAAACGCACAAATCGGTAAAAATGTTGATTTTCGCAATTCCGCTTTTTACCGCCGTTTTAAAATCGTCGTCCGAAAGCCCCGAACCGCCGTGCATAACAAGCGGAGTTTCAACAGCGGCGCGTATTTCTTTTAAACGCTCAAAATCAAGCTTTGGTTTTTTTAGATATGCTCCGTGCGCTGTGCCGAACGCAACCGCACACGCGTCAACTTCGGTAGCGGCTATGTAGCTTTTTGCCATTTCGCTCGAGGTATAAACATCGTCCGTTGAGCTTTTGTCAGCATTGCCGACGTGACCGATTTCACCCTCGACGGTTGCGCCGAGAGTGTGCGCAATTTTTACAATTTCGCGCGTTTGCTTTATGTTTTCTTCATAATCAAGAACAGAAGCATCAAACATAACGCTTGAAAAACCTAATTTTAACGCTTCAAGGCATTTTTCAAATGTAAGACCATGGTCATAGTGAACAACAACCGGAACAGATGCGTTTTTTGCCGCGTTTATAACAGACGGAGCGATAAGCGAAAGCTCGCCGTAGGGAAGAAGAACCTCCGCCGTGCCGATTATAATTGGCGATTTTAATTCTTCCGCCGCTTGGATTGCCGCTTGGAGCATATCGGTGTCGATTGTGTTGAAAAGTCCGACTGCATATCCGCCTTTTTGTGCGGAGGGCAGAACATCGTTTAAATTAACTAACATAAATTTTTCTCCTTAACGTATTATTGATTTGTCGGTAAAAACATCTGTTTCGTCTGTGCTGCGCGTTGAAAATTCCGATATTACCGCACCCTCACTGCCTGCCTGAAACCAGTGCAGTGTGTTTGGATAAATTGTGTACTGCTCGCCGGGATGAAGGATTATTTCGTGATACACGCTTGTGTCGGTGTTCGGAAGCTTTGCCTTAATATCTTCTTTTTTGCCTTCGCCTTCAACATAGAGATAAACTGTGCCGTATCGTACTCTGAAGGTTTCCTCCTTGCCCTCTTTGCCGTTTGTTTTAACGTGCTTATGCTCGGGGCAGGTTTGATGCGGAAAAAGCACCATTTCTTTTGCGCACACCCTTTCGGTATTGATATAAACGCAAAGAGAAAGCCCGATATTCTCAAAGTCGTCTTTTCCAAAGTCTGCAATCTCTATTGGTTCGGTGTCAAGTACTGTAATATGCGCCTTTTTGTAAAATTCTCTTGCTCTTTTTTCAGCATTTTCATACATTTCTTTTTTCATAGCAATTACAATCCTTTCATTTTTTATAAACTTTTTCGTCTTTTGAATTTTTTGCTTATTTCTTCAATTTCTTCTTTTGACCGCATACCGCTTACAGCGTCCTCCTCCGAAAGGTTTAATGCCGCCGCCGCTGATGCAAATTCAAGCATATGATTATCGTCATAGCCGTTGTAGAGTGCATAAAGGCAGGCTGCGGCAAATGCGTCACCGGCGCCCACGCTCCCTTTTATATACCCGTCGGGAAGCTCAAGCGATGGAACAGCAGTAAATTTTTTATTTGCGTCAAGGGCAAATCCGCCTTCGCAGCAATGTATTATAACCTTGTCAGACACGCCGTATTCCATAAATTTTTCCATTGTGGTTTTAATATTTTTGATGTTCACACTGCCGTCGGAGTTTCTCGGAGCAAGATTTGTAACCTTACAACATTCTATTTCGTTCATAATGGCATAGTTGCAGTATTTGAGCGAGGGAATAATTTTTTCGGCAAAAAGTCCCTGCTCGGCGCTCACAACATCTATTGATGTTTTTATTCCCTGCTTTTGAACATCGTGAAGAAGGCGCGCCATTTTTGTGCCGTATTCGGCGTCGGATTCGTCAAGCGCGTCAAGAAGAAGTATGTATCCTATGTGAAAAATTTCGCAGCTTAAATTTGATATGTCGATATCCGACTCGCAAAATTCGCTGTTTGCACCCTTTAAGCAAAAAAATGTTCTGTCGCCGCTTTTTTCTTCGGTCATAACATTGCTGAAGCTTGTGCGGGATTTGGATGAAATTTTAACTCCGTTTGTGTCAATTCCGTACTTTTTCAATTCGGATATAATATAACGCCCGTATTCATCATCGCCCACCTTTCCGATTGCCGACAGGCAAAGACCTGCGTCAATGCGCGCAAGGTCGGTAATTGTGTTGGGCACGCATCCTCCCACCGAGCGTGTGGATTTTTTAACATATGTAAGCATATTTTTGTCGGGATATTTGTCAATGATGTTTACAACGTCAACAAGAATGTTTCCTGCAACCGCTATGCCGTTCGGATTGCTTTTAAGAAGATAATCTATGGGAACAGAAAAAATTTCAGACAGCGCAGGCAGAAGTGTTATTTCGGGATAGCCTGCGTTATTTTCCCATTTGCTTACCGCCTTGTCGCTGACGTTTAGCTTTTTTGCAAGCTCGCTTTGGGTAAGATTATGTTTCTTTCTGAGTTTATATATCATTTTGCCGAAGTTGTTAATATTCATTTTTTCACCTCGTATATTTTATTCCTTACAAGTTCATTATAACCGACATTTTAATTAATGTAAACCTATCTTTAATTAACATTTTGCACAAAAAATTATCAAAACTCTACCAAAAGTAGAGTTTTTGCGGATTGTTTTGTAAAATGCAAAAATATAATTTTGCGGCATAACGGAAAAATCCGAAGGAGCAAATCCCTCGGATTTTTTGTTTTTAACTATTCGTATAAATCAGCACTCTTTTATGCCAATTCCCGTCTTTTTGGGACGAAGCTCTTCTTCAAGCAAGCGAAGCGCTTCACCGAAATTAGTAATTTAAGGAAACCGTCAAAAACCCTTATTTTAAGCGGATTGTTGGCGGCTTTGTTTTCTCGTGTTTATATCGTTATCAAACATTAATCAAGCTGTTTTTTCACAAGTCGGCAACAAAGCAAAGCTAACGGGTTTAATTTGCCTGAAACCGCATATTGTTCGAGAGCATTATAATAATCCGGTCTTGTTTCCTTATCAACTGATACCGGCGTAAATCCTTGCGACATAAGTTGGTCAAAGTTCATATTATCTTTACTCCTTTACAGATTTGTATTTATTATATCAGAAATTATATAAAAATTAAATATTTTTTCATAAATTCGGAGATTTCACCAATGCGTGAAATCTCCTTTTTCCATTTTTTTACACTCTTATCTACATATTCGTCAACACATTTGCGGGGTATTTTTCAGCGGTTGCCTATCCTGAATGCTCCAAGCTTGCCGGAGCTTAGTAATTTATATACTGTATTATATCATACATCAAGATAATCGCACACTTTGTCTATTGTCATTATGTCATAGTCATTATTAAACATTATATCTTTCCTCCTGCGATTTATATTATTTATATGTTGTTATATTATGTTTTTATCGGTTTTTGAAACTTGTAAATTATATATGATAAATAAGAAATACATAAATCGAAGGAGGGTTTTATATTTAACAACAAACATTATATAACCTGTGGTGTGTCAAACAACATACCGCCGCTTCTGCAAATCATTATGTGGGAGCTTATCAATCAAATGCCTGTGGATAAAGATTATCTACAGGTCTTTTCTTTGTCCGACGATAACGGCAAGCAGAGAATTAAACACACTCAGGAAGTTCCTGAGTACAGCAGGGAATATGTTTTTATTACAGATAAGCCGATTACGACCAAAATTTTCGTAATAGACGATAAAACACATTCCACAATGCTTTTGGCAAACGAATATTAAACGAGGAGGATTTTTAAAGTGAAAGAAAACAACATAATTTGCTCGTGCTGCGGAGCAGTACTAAACGAGGACACAACAAAATATTTTGACGGTCAGTATTTATGTGAGGATTGTTTTGACAATGAAACGGTTCTTTGTGATAACTGCGGTGAAAGAATTTGGAGAGATGACGTTGAGGGTGATTCAAACCTTACACTATGCTCGCACTGCTATGAATACAACTACACAACTTGTGAGGACTGTGGCAGGCTTATA
>JALEIO010000172.1 GCA_022769845.1 Oscillospiraceae bacterium | reverse complement strand
ATTTTTGACAAAATAAACATAATTAATTTATAGGAGGTGCCTTTTTTATGGAAATAGTATGCTCAAAGCTTGCAAAAGGCGATGTATTAATAAACCTTGACGTTATTGCAAAGGCGGCGGGAATTGTAGCCGAAAACTGCTACGGCGTTGTAGGTATGGCATACCGTTCTAAAAAAGACGAATTTGCCAGCTTGCTGAAAAAAGACAGTCTTACAAAGGGAATTAAGGTTTACCTTGAAGATAACAAGATTGCCGTTGATATGCACATTATCGTTGACTACGGAGTAAATATCGGTGCTGTGTCCGAAAACGTTATAAGCAATGTAAAATACCATATTTCAAACATCACAGGTATGGAAGTTGCAAAGGTTGACGTGTATGTTGAAGGCTTCAGATTGCAAAAATAAGGAGAAGAAAATGGTTAAGAAAATTGACGGCACACTGTTTGCCGATATGATTATTTCGGGCGCCAACAATCTTTGCAATCAAAAAAGCATTGTTGACAACCTTAATGTTTTTCCCGTTCCGGACGGTGATACGGGCACAAATATGTCGCTCACGATTTCTGCGGCTGTGAAAGAGGTTGAAGCCAACCGCACCAAAAGCGTTTATGACATTTCAAAAATTCTTGCAACCGCAACTCTTCGCGGTGCACGCGGAAACTCCGGAGTTATTCTGTCGCAGCTTATGCGCGGCATAAACAAAGGCCTCTCGGGCGATAAAGAAGCAGATTTGTCCGTTGTTGCGGGCGCGTTTAAAACAGCTGCCGATACGGCATACCGCGCAGTTATGAAGCCTACGGAAGGAACAATTTTAACCGTTGCGCGCGAAACTGCCGAGGAGGCTGAAAAGCTCGCAAACGAAAAACTCGACGCTTTGGAATTTTTTGAAAAAATTGTTGCCGCTGCAAATGCGTCGCTTGCAAAAACGCAGTTCATCCTGCCGCAGCTTAAACAGGCAGGCGTTGTAGACGCAGGCGGCAAGGGGCTTGTGTGCATTTTAGAGGGTGCGCTTGAAGTTCTTAAAACAGGTGAAATTATACCTCTTGACGAAAGTGAGCCTCTGCTTAAGACGCAAAGCGCGGCAAAAGACGCTGACGTTGATATCAAATTTCAATACTGTACCGAATTTCTTATCAACAAAAAAGCGAAAAATGTTGACGTATTCAAGTTTAAATCAACAATCGAATATTACGGCGATTGTATGCTTGTTATAGATGACGACGATGTTGTGAAGGTTCATATTCACACAAATACTCCGAATCTTGTTATCGGAGAAGCGCTTCGTCTCGGCGAGCTTATCAACATAAAAATAGATAATATGCGTTATCAGCACGAAGAAAAGCTTATAACAAAAGACGACAAAAAAAATTCCGAAAAAGAAACCGCGTTTGTGTGTGTAGCGGCGGGAAGCGGTATTAAAAAGGCATTTATCGACCTTGGCGTTGACCATATTATTGAGGGCGGGCAAACTATGAATCCCAGCACCGACGATATTTTATCGGCAATTGATTTTGTTAATGCAAAGAATGTTTTTGTGTTTCCCAACAACAAAAATATTATTCTTGCGGCAGAGCAGGCGAAAAATCTTTCCGACAAAAACGTTATAGTAATTCCTACAAAGAGTATTCCGCAGGCTGTTTCCGCACTTCTTGCATATGATGAAGATTTATCGTTGGATGACAACAAGAACGCAATGTGCGAGGTTATCGAAGGAATTAAATCAATTCAGATCACCTGTGCCGTTCGTGATTCAAACCTTGACGGCAAAGAAATCAAAACAGGCGATATTTTGGGCATTGTTGACGGAGAAATTATGGTTGTCGGCAAGAAAAACGATGACGTTTTAATATCTGCGCTTGATAAGGTTACAGATAGCGATACAGGAATTATAACCGTTTTCTGCGGCGAGGAAATTGATGATAAAAATATGGCTAAACTAAAAAATAAGCTGGAGAAAAAATATTCTGATTGCGATGTTACGGTTATGCACGGAAATCAACCGATTTATTCGTATATTGCTTCGGCGGAATAAAAAATTATGGACTTTAAAAGCTACATAAATACACTCAACACTGATGTGACCTATATAAAGGGCGTTGGCGAAAAGCGAAAAGTAATGCTTAACCGCCTGTCATTATACAACGTCTGGGATGTTGTTTACAACTTTCCTAAGGACTATGAGGACAGGCGCACAATACACAAAATATGCGATGTAAAAGAGGGTGAAAAGTGCTGTATAAAGGCAGTTGCACCCTCTAATCCTATGCAAAAAAGAATAAGAAAAAACATTGTCCTGTATACGCTTTTTTTAAATGACGGAACAGGCACAATTATTGTTAAATGGTTTGCAAATCCGAAATATCCAATAAAAATCGAAGCAAAAGAGGAATATATTTTTTACGGAAAAATTGTGCGGAATTTTGGCAGAATTGAGCTTGAAATGCTGGCAATGGAGAAATCGGACAATCCGAAAAACGTGCTTCAAATCGTGCCGATATATCATCTTACAAAAGGCGTTACGCAAAATTTTGTGCGCGATACCGTAAAAAATGCGTTTGCAAAATTCGATATGTTTTATGACATTTTTGATGATGAAACGCGCGAGCGGTACGGCATTTGTTCGCTTGATTTTGCTCTTAGGCAAATGCACTCTCCCACCGATTTTGAAACTCTGAAAAAAGCGCGCAGCCGGCTTGTTTTTGAGGAGCTTTTTGTGCTGCAGCTGTCGCTTTTGTACATCCGCAAAAATCGCGAGCAAAAGGTGTCGGAACGATTGACCGACATATCCTACAAGGACGAATTCTGCAAAAGTTTGCCTTTTACGCTTACCAACGCTCAAAATAGCGTTTTAAACGAAGTTTTGGCAGATTTGCAGACTGATAAATGTGCAAACAGACTCATTCAGGGAGATGTTGGCAGCGGAAAAACCGTCATCGCCGCAGCGGCTATGTATGTCTGCGCTAAAAACGGTTTTCAAGCCGCGCTTATGGCGCCCACTGAAATACTTGCCACGCAGCATTTTGAAACACTAAAAAAAATGTTTGGCAATCGCGTAAGAATTTGCCTTTTGACCTCTGCAACAAAAGGCAAAAAAAAGCTTTACGAGGAAATTGAAAACGGCGAATTTGACGTAATCGTAGGCACGCATGCGCTTTTAAACGACAATGTTAAAATTCCGAAATTAATACTTGCCGTAACAGACGAGCAGCACCGTTTTGGGGTAAATCAACGCTCTCTTTTGTCGGCAAAATCAAAATCGTGCAATGTGCTTGTTATGAGTGCAACACCCATTCCGCGCACTCTTGCGCTGATTTTATACGGAGATTTGGATATTTCAATTGTAAACTCTATGCCGAAGGGACGGCAGAAAATCGACACCTTCTGCGTAAACGAGTCTTACAGAAAGCGCGCATATTCCTTTGTTGAAAAAGAAATTGAAAAGGGCAGGCAGGCGTATATTGTGTGTCCGCTCATTGATGAAAGCGAAAATCTTGACGTTATGTCGGGCGAAAAAATGTTTGCGCACCTTGTTAAAAACGTATTCCCGACAAGAAAAATCGGGCTTCTTCACGGAAAAATGAAAGCAGATGAAAAAGACAAAATTATGCAGTCGTTTAAAAACGGCGAGCTTGATATTTTGGTATCAACGACCGTTATTGAGGTTGGAGTGGACGTTCCAAACGCAACAATTATGCTCATTGAAAATGCCGAACGTTTCGGGCTTTCACAGCTTCATCAGCTGCGCGGACGCGTTGGACGTGGCGAGCATAAATCGTACTGTATTTTGTTCTGCAACGCTTTAGACAATGAAAAAACGGCAGAGAGAATGAAAATTATGACAAAATCGTCCGACGGATTTGAGATTGCGAAAAAAGATTTGGAGCTTCGCGGATTCGGCGAATTTTTCGGTACTCGTCAGCACGGTTTGCCGAGCCTTAAAGTGGCAAATTTATTTACCGATCTTGAGATTTTAAAGCAGGCGCAAAAATTATGCTATGAGGTTTTGTCATATGACCCTAATTTAAAATTGCCGCAAAACCGTCTTGTTTTTGCAAGAATAAAGGCACTTTTTGATAAATTTGAAGGACGGGATATATTTAATTAATAGCTGCGGGGCGGTATTAAACCGCCCCGTTTAATCTACATTCTGCATTTGCAGCTTTCGTTTGAAACGCGCAACAAATTTATGATTATTCCCGTTATAAGCAGTGCGGCAAAAAATGCCACAAAAGCTGATATAATGGCAATTACCAAAATTCTGGCGTCAAGAGTCGCAAGCGCAATTATTGAGGTTATAACAGTTCCAAGTGCGCCGATTACAAGAAGTATTTTCCCGCATGTACTGCCTTTTTGACAGCACGAATTGCATAGCGACGTGAAGGTATAAGCAATAAGCAGTGCCAATGCCAATATTCCAAACAAAAATATCGCCCATATGGGTTCGGGACCGTAAAAAAATCCAAAAAATCGAAGTATGCCCACAATGGCGGCAACAATCAGCGAAATTACAATCTGCAATGCACAGCAACATCCGTTTTTACACATAATTTTAACCTCCTTTTTCGTTAGATTGGCAAGTTTCTGCTTGCACTTTATAATATGCTTTAAGCACGAAAATTGTGATACTTTGTCGAAAAAGAGATTAAAATGTTATTGATTTTGAGGCGGAAACAAATTTTGCAACGCTTAAGATAACCTTTATACAGTAAAAAGCAAAAAACGAACGGCAAAACCGTTCGTTTTTTATTATACCTGTGCGCTGTAATTCGGCGCTTCTTTTGTAATGTAAATATCGTGCGGATGGCTTTCTTTAAGTCCTGCACCGGTGATACGAACAAATTTGCCGTTTTCGATAAGGTCATTTATGCTCTTTGTGCCGCAATAACCCATACCGGATCTCAATCCTCCGAGCAGCTGATAAACCGTATCGGCAAGCGGCCCCTTATACGGCACACGTCCCTCAACGCCTTCGGGAACGAGCTTCTTTGTACCTGTCTGGAAATATCTGTCGCGGCTTCCCTTTTCCATAGCGGCAAGCGAACCCATTCCGCGGTACACCTTAAAGTTTCTTCCCTGATAAATTTCAATCTCGCCGGGACTTTCTTCACATCCTGCAAGAAGGCTTCCTATCATAATAACGTTTGCGCCTGCCGCAATAGCCTTTGTAATATCTCCCGAATATTTTATACCACCGTCGCCGATAACCGGAATACCCTTCTTTTTGGCAACCTGCGCAACATTGTAAATTGCACTGATTTGCGGCATACCAATACCTGCTACAATACGCGTGGTGCAAATTGAACCCGGACCTATACCCACCTTAACCGCGTCAACACCGGCACTTATTAAATCCTCCGCAGCCTCGGCAGTTGCAATGTTTCCTGCAATAAGATTAATGTGCGGGAATGCTTCTTTTACCTTTTTTATACATTTAAAAATATTTGACGAATGACCATGTGCAGAATCAAGCACAAGCACGTCAACGTGAGCGGCGTTAAGCGCCTCAACCCTGTCAAGAACGTCATTTGTAATGCCGATTGCCGCGCCTGCCAAAAGCCTGCCGCTCGAATCCTTGGCGGAATTGGGGTATTTTACCGATTTTTCAATATCCTTTATGGTTATAAGCCCCTTAAGATTGCCGTTTGCATCAACAATCGGAAGCTTTTCAATCTTGTGCTTCATAAGAATATTTTTTGCCTCATCCAAAGTTGTGCCTTCGGGTGCGGTGATAAGATTTTCCTTTGTCATAACGTATTTAATCGGCTTTGAAAAATCCGCTTCAAAACGCAAATCACGGTTTGTCAAAATGCCGACAAGCTTGCCGTTTTCGGTAATAGGCACTCCGGAAATTCTGTATTTTCCCATAATATTGTCGGCGTCCTCAAGCGTATGCTCGGGCGAAAGATGAAATGGGTCTACAATAACGCCGTGTTCCGACCTTTTAACCTTGTCAACCTCAATAGCCTGCGCCTCAATAGACATATTTTTGTGGATAATTCCAATGCCGCCTTCGCGCGCCATAGCAATTGCAAGCGCAGATTCGGTAACGGTATCCATAGCGGCGCTCATAATAGGAATGTTTAGTGTAATATCGTTAGTGAGCTTGGTTGTAAGGTCAATCTCGTTAGGAAGAACGTCGCTTTTTTGCGGAATAAGCAAAACGTCATCAAACGTAAGACCTTCAAATAAAAATTTGTCGTTCATCATATACCTCCTAAAATTATTAGAAAAACACAAGAATAATATGTAAAAATTCAGAGCCGATTTGAAAAAATCAGCTCCTTATTTTTATAAACTGTTTACAACATCTGCGCAGCGTTTGCACAAAGTCGGATGATTTTTGTCTTCGCCGACAGTGGTGGAATACATCCAGCATCGTTCGCATTTTTCGCCGTCCGATACCGAAATTTTGATATGTGCGCCTGTTTCGTCGCCTTTTTCACCCTCGCCGCTGCCCTCGTGAACACAAGCGTCTGAAGTGATGAAAATATTTTTAAGGTCAGCCTCATTTTCTTTTAAGAAAGCGTACAAATCACCCTCGGCGCTTATTTCAACCTTTGCATTGAGCGAATGACCGATAATTTTTTCGTTGCGCGCTTTTTCCAAAGCCTTGCTGACATCATTTTTGATGGCAATAAACTTATTATATTTTTCTGCAAGCGCTTCATCGTCATATTTGTCATTTACCTTGGGCATACCTGCAAACATAACGTGCTTTTTATCGTCCGCCTTTGCGTGCGGCATAGCTTTCCAGATTTCTTCGGTTGTAAAGCAAAGCACAGGCGCAAGCAGCCTTACAAGCGTATCAAGAATTTTATACATAGCCGTCTGTGCGCTTCTTCTTGCCGCACTGTCCGACTTTTCGGTATAAAGCCTGTCTTTTATGATATCAAGATAGAAATTACTCATATCAACAACGCAGAAATGATGAATAGCGTGCTGCAAGGAGTGAAATTCATAATTTCTGTATGCCTCCAGCGCCTTTTTGCACAGGGCGTTCATCTTATAAAGCGCCCAGCGGTCAATTTCCATCATATTCTCATAATCAACAGCATCGGTATCAGGGTTAAAGTCTGCCGTGTTGCCGAGTATATATCTTGCGGTGTTTCTGATTTTTCTGTAACTTTCGGAAAGCTGCTTTAAGATATCATCACTTATTCTGACATCGGTTTTGTAATCAGACGAAACAACCCACAAACGCAGAATATCAATACCGTATTTTTTAGCAACCTCAAGCGGGTCAATACCGTTGCCGAGCGATTTTGACATTTTTTTGCCGTTTCCGTCAACCACCATACCGTGCGTGATAACCTTCTTGTACGGCGCTTTAAGGCCGAGCGCAACAGAGGTTAAAAGCGATGACTGGAACCAGCCGCGGTATTGGTCATTTCCCTCAAGATAAACGTCTGCGGGCCAGCTTAAATTGTCACGGCCTGCCAAAACGGCATAATGGCTCGAACCCGAGTCAAACCAAACGTCCATAATATCTTTTTCTTTAGTAAAATGCTCACAGCCGCATTTTTCGCATTTTGTTCCTTTGGGAAGAATGTCGGCGGCATCCATTTCATACCAAATTCCCGAGCCCTTTTCAGAGAAAAGCTTGGAAACAATTTTAATGGTTTCTTCGTTTATAAGCTCGTGACCACATTCTTCACAGTAGAAAATCGGAATAGGCACACCCCATTTTCTCTGACGCGAAATACACCAGTCGCTTCTGTCCTCAACCATTTTTGTAATTCGTTCCTCACCCCATTTAGGCAGCCAGTCAACCTCTTTAATTGCCTCAACAGCGGCTTTTTTAAACTTGTCAACAGACGCAAACCACTGCTCGGTTGCTCTGAAAACAATCGGAGAAGAGCATCTCCAGCAATGAGGATATTGGTGAATAATCGGCTCAATGGCAACAAGCGAATTTGTGCTTTTTAATTCTTCTATAATCGCCGCGTTGGATTTTTCGTAGTACATTCCTGCAAATTTGCCTGCTTCCTCGGTCAAAACGCCCTTGGAATCAACAGGAACGATAATTGGCAAATCGTAATTCTGACAAGCCACAAAGTCCTCCGCACCATGACCGGGAGCGGTGTGAACGCAGCCTGTACCTGCGTCAAGAGTAACGTGGTCGCCGAGAATTACCAAAGAATCTCTGTCGATAAACGGATGCTTGCAGGTGATGTATTCCAAATCCTTACCGTCAAATTCTGCGGCAATTTTGTAATTTTCAATATTTGCAGCCTTACAGAAGGTGTCAACAAGGTCTTTTGCAACAACATAATATTCGCCGCCAACATCCAATAAAGCATAGATAAAATCAGGATTTAAGCAAATTGCAACGTTGCCCGGAAGCGTCCAGGTTGTGGTTGTCCATATAACAAAGAAAATTTTGTCCTTGTCAAAGCCTTTAAAAACGCCATTGTCATCGTTTACTCTGAAACGAACATAAATTGAATTTGTCTTATCCTCGGCATATTCAATTTCCGCCTCGGCAAGCGCAGTTTCGCAGTCGGGGCACCAGTAAACAGGCTTCATACCCTTGTAGATAACGCCGGAATTTGCCATTTTGCCGAAAACTTCAATCTGTCTGCCTTCAAACTGCGGCTGAAGGGTATAATACGGGTGCTTATAATCGCCCAAAACCCCTAGACGCTTGAACTGTTCGGCTTGATTGTTGATATATTTCATAGCGAAATCCTCGCAGATTTTGCGAAATTCGCTTGTAGAAACCTCGTCTTTTTTAATTTTAAGCTTTTTTATAGCCTGAACTTCAATCGGCAGACCGTGAGTATCCCAACCGGGAATATACTGTGCACGGTAGCCATCCATATTTTTAAAACGCAAAATAATATCTTTTAAAATTTTATTTAAGCTGTGACCCAAATGAATATCACCGTTTGCAAACGGAGGTCCGTCGTGAAGGGTGAACTCTGTCTTACCCTTGTTTTCTTCCATCAACTGCTCGTAAAGTCCTTCTTCATCCCACTGCTTTACCATTTCAGGCTCCTTTTGAGGAAGGTTTGCCCTCATAGAAAAATCAGTTTTGGGAAGATTAAGGGTTTTGCTGTAATCAAATTCTTCCACTTATTAAACAACTCCTTTTAAAAAACTGCAAAACAAAAATGTATATAAAAAATTAAAAACTAATTTGTGTTTTCATTATTATCCGCCTCATTGGGCAAATTTGATTTAATGGTTTTAAGATATGTTTCAAATTCCGCAATAACGCGGGATTTAAACAATATGTAATCGCGCTTTAGCTGTTCGTTTTTTTGAGCGGATTTTTCCATTTCGGCATTGGCGTTTTTGATAATATCAGCTGCCTTGCCGTTTGCCTCCTCCACAATAAGACGCGCCTTTTCGGCTGCATTGTTTCTTACCTCCTCGCTTGCGCTCTGTGCAACAAGAAGAGTGCTCTGCATTGTATCCTCCATCGATTTATAATGGTCAACCGCGTCCGAGAGCGTGTTTGTCTTGTCCTTTAGGGCAATATTTTCACGGTAAAGCTTTTCATAATCGGCTAAAACAAGCTCCATAAACTTGTCAACATCTGCCCTGTTGTAGCCACCGACAGCGGATTTAATAAATTTTTTACTCTCAATATCAAGCGGAGAAAGCACTTTAAATCACCTCATACATAATATTTAATACAAATACGGTGTTTATTTTTTTTGGTAAGTGGAAAATCGGTAAGAATGACGCCTTTTCCAACTCCCCTGACCGTAAGAATATCATTGTTTGAAACCTGTTTTGACAAATTTTTTACACATTCGTAATTAAGAAAAACTCTGCCGTCTGTGATAAGACTGTCCGAAACCGCTCTTGATTTTGAACAGAACGCGCTGACAACGCAGTCAAGCCGCAGTGATGTTACGGTTTTTATCTCCTCATCAAACTTTTTTGCGTTGTCAAAATCGAAATCGTCATAACAAATTTCGCATTTTACAAAACAATGCGCAATTTTTTCAAGATTGAGCGTTAAAAATTCGGAAATATCACTTGACACAAACATAAAAGCTGCATTTTCTAAAATAATAATATCCCCCAATTTCTCGCGCTTAATTCCCAAAGAAAGCGCGGCGCCGAGATAATCCCGATGAGAAAAAACACTTTCGTCACGGGTATAAATTTTAAGTTTATCAATCGGAAAATCATTTTTTTCACAACCGCCGAACGCAAAAATTTTTCGCTCCGCCCCTTCAAATCCGCCATATGACGAATAATCTTCAAAGTGCGCCGCGTTAAGCTTTTTTTCAAGCAAAATTGCGTCCGCAGGCGTTAAAAACGGCGTAAAGGCGGCAATATGCGAAAACTCGCTTTTTTTAATTCTGTCAAAAATAAGCGAAAACAAAATTTTTCTGTCAATTTCGTCTATACCCGACAAAAATTTAAGCTTGTCCATTATTCGGCGTCAAAAAGACCGTGCATTTTAAGCTCCTCACCAAAGTCGCCCATAATGCCGACATTATACGGTGCAAGCAGCAATATTCCGTTCGAAACCTTCTGCATACTGCCGTCCAGCGCGTAAACCGCACCGCTTAAAAAGTTTACAATTTTAACCGCAACGTCCTTTTCAAGCTTTTCAAGGTTAACCACAACAGGCTTTTTGGATTTTAAATGGTCGGCAATTTCCTGTGCGTCCGAATAAGCGGTAGGCTGAATAATAACAACCTTAAGCTGTGTGGTGGTATGAATGTTAACTACCTTATTTTTTCTAGAAGGAGTAAACGATGGTCTTTGCTCCTCTCTTTCTTCAGGCATAACCGCTTCAATGCCATCGTCGCCGTCCTCACCGCCAAGTCCCAAAAAGTTAGTAACCTTGTCCATAAAGTTTGCCATAACAATAATCCCCATTTCACTTTAAATTTTCAAAATAACCATCTATTGTTTAAAAATCTTCGAGCCGATTCTTACGATGTTCGCACCTTCCTCGACAGCAATGACATAATCGGAGCTCATTCCCATCGACAAATATTCCATACTAATATTATTATATTTTTTTCGCGATATGTCAACAAAAATTTTATACAAATTTCTAAAAATTTGTCGAATTTCGTCCTCGGAGGCAAATTTTGGCGCCATTGTCATAAAACCTTTTACCTTGACAAACGAAAATTCGTCCAGTTTTTCAAGAAGCGGCAAAATTTCTTCCTTGCTTATACCGCTCTTTGTTTCCTCGCCCGAAATATTTACCTCAATCAAAATATCGGTTGTGACATTCGCTTTTTTTGAAAGCTTTTCAATCTCCTCGGCAAGCTTTAAGGAGTCCACAGAATGAATAAGCTTTGTTTTGCCTATTATGTATTTTACCTTGTTGGTTTGCAAATGGCCTATTATATGCCATTTAACATTCGGAATTTTTCCGTATTTGTCCATAAATTCCTGAACTCTGTTTTCGCCGAGGTCGCAAATTCCTTCATTTACGGCGCACATAATATCATCTGCTCCCACCGTTTTTGTAACGCCGAGAATTGTGATGTCGTCATAATTTCTGCCCGACCTCACGCACGCCTCTTTTATATCATTTCTTACCTTTTCTATATTTTCCGCTATGCTCAAAATCCGTCAGCTCCTATTTTAAAATTTTTCCGTTATAAACCTTGTCGGGCGAGGTCAAAACCTCGTCATAGAGCAAAAGCGAGTTCGCGTCGGCATTGTTTTCTTTTACAATCGCATATTTTTCGCCTTTGTAAACAATTTCGACCGTCTTAAACTTCGCCGCATTGTCCGACACGGCATAAACGCCGTCCTTGCCGTCCTTTTTGATAAGCGCACTCACAGGAACCTTAAGCCCCGAATAAATATTTTTAATAAGCTCAACGTCAACCGAACGCTGCATATACGAATTTGCATCATATGCGGTGGTGCTTATAACAATAACTCCTTTTGCGCCCTTGTCGTCCGAAATTGACATAACATTTCCTTTTATGTTTTTGCTGTCATCATTTATTCGAATAAAAACTTCCTCGCCGATTTCAAAATCAGCACATCTTTCATTGTCTGCGGCAACGGCAACGCACCACATATAGTTATCAATAAGCTTAATTTCGTTTTTGTCCGCTTCGTTCTTTTCCTCTTTCTTTTTAAGCGAATCGGATATATTTTTAAAATCGGAATATTTTAAGTTTTTCACATTGTCTATACTTAAAATATCCTCATAACCGTCTGTATGCGATATAAACACACCGGGCTCGGGCGCATAAACATTCTGCTCGTATTCGGCAAGCCGGGCTTCAAGCTCTTTTTTCTGATTATTTAAGCTTTCCAAATCATTTTTAACCGCCGCACCTTCTCCCCCTACCTTGTTTTTTTTGTCATAGAGTGCGGTTATTTCCGCCTTTGTTTCGGAGCATTTTTTGGCGTCGCCTATATTTGTATAGTAAATAAGGCTTGACACCTTCTCGGAAATTTTGCTGTCCAGCTTGTAAATATCATCGGTAAAGTTGTCGCTCACCTTTTTTGCACTTTCTATTTCATCTATTCGTTTATTTATTTTTGCAAGCTCCGACTGCACATTTTTATCGGCGTTTTCGTTAATCACCGCCGCAATAAGCTTGCCCGAAGGCACAAGCGTACCGTCCGCAACCTTGGCAGAAATTGTCCCCGAAAGATTTGTTTCCACCTTTTTTTCATTGCGGATAATAATGCCCATATGCTTTGTAGTATTTTCAAGGCTTCCCGAAAATACCATTTCCTTATCGGACGGAGGATTAAATATAAAATACGCGGAAATAAAAATTGCCGCAGCCGCGCAAATTATCAAAAGCCTTTTAAAATTCTTTTTCAACCTTGCGTCACCGCCAAAATTTATTGATTTTCATACTTTGAAAAGTCAACCGCACGCCTTGGAATAATGGTAGAAACCGCGTGTTTGAAAACAAGCTGCTCCTTGCCGTTAACCTCTAACATAATTGTAAAATTGTCAAAGCTTCGCACCTGACCGTTAAACTGAAAGCCGTTTGTAAGATAAACCGTAACATCCACCTTTTCTTTTCTTACAGCGTTTAAGAATACTTCCTGAAAATTCACCTGTTTCATACATTTCGCTCCTTTTTATCTATAATATACTTGCATATATCTGCAATTTGCTCATAACCTTTATTTTCAACATCAATCCAGCGTGTGTTTTTATCACGCATAAACCAAGTGTACTGGCGTTTTGCATACCGCCTTGAGTTGCGCTTTAAAAGTTCGCGTGCCTCGTCAAGGCTTACTTTTCCTTCCAAATAATCTATAATTTCTCGGTAACCTATTGCTTGAGAGGAGGTTTTGGAAAACCCTTTTTCGCTTTTTAAAATGCGCTCAACCTCTGCAACAAGCCCGTTTGCAAGCATATTGTCAACACGAGCGTTTATTCGCTCGTAAAGAATTTCGCTTCTTAAATAAAGCCCTATTTTAACGCAGTCTATACCGCTTTTATTCTCAATAGCGACCTTGTCGCTCTCGGTTTTGGTTCTGCCCGTAACGTGATAAATTTCAAGCGCGCGGATAACTCTTTTTACATTGTTGGGATGAATTTTAACAGCGCTCTCGCCGTCAATTTTTTCAAGCATAGAGTGCAGAAATTCGTTTCCTTTTTCCTCGGCAATTTTCAAAAGCTTTTTTCGGTA
>JALEIO010000145.1 GCA_022769845.1 Oscillospiraceae bacterium | reverse complement strand
GCTGAAACCGTAAGACATTTACTCACCGCCCTTTCATATTTTTAGATGAAAACAAAGCCGCAATTTTGTGATTTTTAAAAAATTTCTACCACAAAGTGCCACTTTAACACACTTATCTCCACTTTTAAGTAAATTTTAACCTAATTGTAATGAAATTGCAATACTTTTTTTAAAAAAATTTTTAATTTTTTTAGTTTTTATTAAAGTTTTTAAATTTTTGGGTATTTCGCACCCCGTTTGTTATAGCTTTTTGTGCAAATAAAACAAACAGTCAGTCAATCAATGTCGTGAACCTAAAAATAGCATTTTATTGCAAAAAAATGTGGGACGATGATAATCATCGTCCCATTTTTATAAAATCAAAAGCAAATTCAATATGATTTTTTTATTACGCTATGCAAACTTTTTCATAACATACGGTATTACCCAAACGCTCAAAAGCCCGACAATTACTGTATTTATAATAATTTCCGGCACCATATATCCGCCGTTGTAAACAAGCGAATAATACCAAACCGCCTGACCCTCCGGCGCATATGAGCCCCACAAAATTATTCCCGACAAAAAATGGCAAATATATCTTAAAAAAGTAACAATCGCCGCCGAAACGCACATTGCCCACTTTTTGGCGCCCATAATACGGTAGAAAAATCCCGCAAGTCCAAACACACCGAACGCAAGAAGATAATCCAGAATTATCATCAGCGCATATGAGCCGAAAGCCTCGGTCGGAAGCGTTGTAACCACCTGTTTAAAAATCATATTAAGCACAGTATAAACAAGTGATGTAAAAATTCCCCACTTTGTGCTATACATAAACGAAATTATAATAATCGGCACCATTGAACCTATCGTTATGTCTCCGCCGTTCGGCGCTTTGAAAATCGCACAATACGAAAGCACCAGCGCAAGCGCAATCATAATCGCACTGTTTACAAGTTTTCTTGTTTTGCTGTTTACATTATTATTCATATTTTTCCCCTTTTCCTAAAAGTACGGGAAGCATTTTTAAGACAAACAAAACGGCATACCCAAAAAGAGTATGCCAAGCTACTGCAATTTAACACTATTTTCCTACGTTGGCATTATCCAAATCAGGTTATGGGTCAAAACGCAATCGTTTACTCTCAGCCGCCTTCGCAAGCTCCCCTTTTTCGACATTCTATCACTTTTTTTCGGCATTGTCAATATATGCCGCAATTTTTCGCAAAAGCCATTTAAAATCCTCATCATTCCACATTCCCGAATACCACTTGTCAGCGTCCGAAATAATGCCGGCGTTTTTTAAAATTCCTATTGCTTCAGCCGCCGAAGGATACTCTTTTTTGGGGCAAATCGCAGAATAAATTGCATTTGCAACAGCCGAAACGTTTTCGCAAATCCACTTTTCCTCCTCAAAATTGTCAATAAATCCTACCTCAAAAAGCACCGACGGCGCAGTTGTATTTTTGAGAATATAAAATGCCGCCGTTTTGACTCCCCTGCTTATTCTGCCGATTTTCTGCATTTCGCCAACGATTTTTTGCGCATATTCAAACGCCGCGCCCTCATTTTTGCAAACATACGCCTCACACCCCAAACCCCCGCCGGCATTTATGTGAATTGACAAAAACAAATCCGGTTTAATCGCGTTGCAGATTTCTGCGCGTTTTGCAAGGCTGGAATTTACCGTTCCCGAGCCTAAAACGTCATACTTGCTGTGGCGTGTAAGATATGCCTTGTGACCGTTTTTTACCAAAATATCATAAAGAGCTTTTGATATTTCAAATGTCAGCTCCTGCTCGTTTGAAATTTTCCCTGTACAGCCTGTGTCAAAATTTTTGTAATTGTGTCCCGCGTCAATTAAAATTTTCATTATTTTCATCTCCTTTTTTATCCCTTTGAAGCACGTCAATCGCCTTTTTGACAGCAGATGGCATATATATTCCCATCAGCGCGAGATTTTCGGTAATTGACAAAAATTCGTTTGCGATATACGCAATAATAACCGAATTTTTTACAAAATTTGTGTTTGCGGTTATGTCAAGACGGTATGCGAGCATAACCACAAATAAGATTCCTATTTTTTTGAAAATTCCTTTAAATCCTACGCCGCTGTTTAATGCGCCCGACGCCGTTTTCGGACTTTTTTTAAAAACGCCCGCGGCAATAAGCCCGGTAAGATAATCAACCGCCATAAAAACAATCAGCGTGGCAAGCGCACTCGACCAGCCGCCGAGCATTGATACAACAAATCCGCCGATAATCCCTAATGCGGTAATAACTGTATTTTTCATTATATCCCTCCCTTCTTTTTTGATATTAGCACATAAATTCAGGAATTTTCGGCAAAATATAAAAAGAATAAAAAAATTTAGAAAATTTTAAAAATTTTTGTTGACAAATTAAAATTCATATGATAAAATTGTTTATGTTGTCTATGGCGGCATAGCTCAGTTGGCTAGAGCATACGGTTCATACCCGTAGTGTCACTGGTTCAAATCCAGTTGCCGCT
>JALEIO010000106.1 GCA_022769845.1 Oscillospiraceae bacterium | reverse complement strand
AAGATATATCAAGTAATATTTCTATAATAAACTGTACAAATATGAACCCGTTTTACCGGCTATTATTTTTTCTGCTTTTCGAAGTTCATCTGCTGTTATAAGTCCGCTTTGTTTTAGAATACGAATCACGGAAACAGCTATACGATAATTTTTCTCCGCCTCAAATTGTGCATTTGTCATCGGCTGAAATCTTGATACCAAATCTTGTGCTGATATAACAGCTGTGTGAGCAGTATTTTCTCTTTTTGTTTCCATAGCTTATAAACTCCTTTCCGCAGCCGCAGCATTTTATTGTATACAGCGCCTTTTTGTTTTTTAACTCACGATTTTTATTCCACCATGCAAACCGGCATTTATCACTGCAAAACTTTTTAGGCTTTTGCTTTGGCGTTTGATGGATTTTTGCATTACAGTAAAGACATTTGTTTTTCATTTCTGAAGACATTAACGATATATCTTTATCTGTAAGTCCATTGCGATTACAATATGTTTTAACAGTACTTTCTTTAAGGTTCACCGCAATTGCGATATACTTATAATTTTTCCCAATAGAACGAAGATGTTTGATTTTTTGCTTTTGAATATCGGTCATCGAGTTCACTCCAATCCGAGGAATGGCAGAAATATTTCCTCTGTATATATGCGAAATAACAATTTAAATCGAACCCCTATAAAAGTATTTAACTGTATTCACGTCATTTTGGAGTTCGCCTTCCGTTGTTTTCTATGTCTATAGGCAAAGGAATTGTAAGAAATCCGAAGTAGAAAGCAAAAAAAATAAGACCTGCAAGGAAAAATCCTCACAGGCCATGGTAAATATCGTTATTCGCCGTAAATTCCGGCACGGTCATTGATTACATTATTGATTAAAATGCTTTTGTATTTCGTTTAAGAATAATTCAGCCACTTTTGAAAACATCTGTTTCTTTTTCCACGCAATGTCGAGATGTACGGCGATGTTGGACTTTAACCATCGGAAACACAGAGAATTTTTGTCGCTTGTTTGTATGATTTTGTCAAGGCACAACACATAATCCTAACCCCTCATCCGCATAGGCCTATGTTCTTGGGGTTTGTGTGCACGGGACGCAATTCTTGCACAAGACTGCAAACATCTTATTCCGGGAAACTGAACCGATAAAACTGCACAAGGTCAACAATATTTTTCATTACAGTTTCAAAATATTGAACAACAGGGTCTGCACCCATTATCAAAAATCATTTTTAAAATTTAACCTTTATTTAACCTTGAGCTGTTATGATAAAAACCGGAGCTAAGAGATTATTCTGTTCGTAAACAAAACAATCAAATAAACAAGTAAAGGAGAATAACCATGAACAAGAAAATAAAAAAATTATTATCAGTCGCTCTGTGTCTTGCACTGGCAGCCGGGATTTCACCGAATGCCTTTGCGGATGAAACAATCGAAAATCCAACCGAAGCTGTAACGGAAAATACACAAGCACAGCCCGGCGGCGGAACCAATAAACCCGGCAGCGGTGAAAACTCCGCAAACGCTTCTGCCGCTACGGTACTTCAAGACGGAGATAATATTATCGGCGGCACATATACCGCAGAGGAAAACGATGAAAGCGTGTTTGAAGCCTCCGGGGATGTAAAAGCGTCGATAACGGACTCCGTAATAAATAAGGTTTCGGGAACGGCATCAAACACCGGCGCCGCCGATTTTGAAGGAGTAAACTCCGGCGTCAGAGTATATGGAAACGCCGAAGTCACATTAAGCGGCTGTACAATAGAAGCCGCGGCCAAAAACGCGACGGGCGTATTCGCGTATCAGAACGGCATAATCAATATTTCCGACAGTATCGTTACCGTATCCGGCGGCGGCGCGGGCGGCGTACAGGTCGCGGGCGGCGGCACATTGTACGGGAACAATCTGACCGTGACAACGGAGAGTAAAGCTGCGATTCGCTCCGACAGAGGCGGCGGTACTATAGTTATTGACGGCGGAAGCTACACCGCGAACGGTAATGACGGATGTCCCGTAATTTATTCGACAGCCGACATAACCGTTAAAAATGCCGAAGGCACTGCGACAAATTCGCAGGCGGTCATCATAGAGGGTAAAAACAGCGTAACCTTAGACAAGTGCACGATTTCAGGAAACGATCAGCCTACAAAGGAGGGTAGCGTGCCGGCAAATGTCATGCTGTATCAAAGCACATCGGGTGACGCCGCCGAGGGAACAAGTATATTTAACATGACGGACAGCTCTCTTACAGCTCAGGCAGGAGTAATGTTCTACTGCACAAATACGGACAGCATTGTAAATCTCTCAAATTCAGAACTGACCCTTTCCGACAGCGGAGATTTAATTCTTGTGTCCGCCGGACGCTGGGGCAAGGAAGGCAAAAACGGAGGCAACTGCACCTTTAATGCGTCAAATCAAATCCTTAAAGGCAATATTACCGTTGACAGTATTTCTTCCCTGTCGTTTAATTTGACCGACAGTACGTACACGGGCGCAATCCTTAACGAGGGAATCGCCGATGTGACTATGGACGCGGGAAGTACATGGATTTTAACCGGTGACAGTTCAATATCGTCACTTTCGGGCGATACATCGGGCATTGAGCTTAACGGATATACGCTTCTTGTAAACGGCGAAGTCTACACCGGCTGAAAAATTCACAATCTGAGCGTTATCCCGATTCGACTTTGGTAACGGCTTGGCGGCTTTGCATTTTGGTAAAGCCGTCAATTTACATTTCTGAATAAATATGATACAATTTTAACGAGGAGGTGCGGAAGTGAGATTGTTGATTGTTGAGGATGAGGTACATCTTAATAAAACATTATCGGAGCGTCTGACGAAAAAGGGCTATTCGGTTGACAGTTGTTATGACGGCGAGGACGCCTTATATTATATAGAATCTGCGGAGTATGACGGAATCATTCTTGATGTGATGATACCGAAAATTAATGGCTTTGAGGTGCTTAAAATAATCCGCGAGAGAAAAATCCAAACTCCTGTATTGATGCTCACCGCAAAGGATTCCGATGAGGATATTATCGACGGCCTTGATAAGGGTGCAAACGACTATCTGACAAAGCCCTTTTCCTTTGAGGTGTTATGTGCGAGAATAAGGGCGATGTACAGAATTAAAGATAATATCGCAAGTAGCAAATTAAGCGTCGGAGATTTAAGCATTGACCTTTCTACAAGAGTTGTCAGACGCGGCGATAAGGTAATAGAGCTGTCATCAAAGGAATATGCTATTCTTGAATACCTTGTGCGGAACAAAAATATCGTCGTATCAAAAGAAAAGCTTGAGGAGCATATTTGGAATTATGACTATGAGGGCGGCTCGAATGTAATCAAGGTATACATACATCATTTAAGAAAAAAGATAGACGAGCCGTATGAAAAAAAGCTGCTTCACACAATTAAAAATTCAGGATATGTTATAAAGGACTGCTAAAAATGAAAAAGAACACATCAATCAAGGCAAGGATTACTATATGGTATATGGCGCTTATGTTTGTTATGATTTCCGTTGTTTTGGCTTCGGTCGGCATGCTGTCATATAGGCTTTCTACTGCCAATATGGAAAATGAGCTGAAGCTGCAGGTGACTCAGATTGCGGAAAAGGTCAGAATGAGAATAACCGACGACGCGTTTTTTTCGGTTGAAAACAACGAGGAATTTAAGAATGTAACGATATATCGAGGAAACGGTCAATATGTTGCCGGTCAGTATGATTATTATCTGGACGATATTGAATTTAAGGACGGAAAGCTGCGACGTGAAAGCGTTGACGGCAAGGAATACTTGGTTTACGATATTTTTAAAAGCGCCGCACCGAAAAATGCCGCACCGGAAAACACTGTGCCGCAAAATCAAAGCCGAGGCTTTTGGATAAGGGGCGCGGAGTCCGTCGCTTATCCAAAAACGCTCGGTCATTCCGTCCTTGTCAGCCTGCTTATAATTATACCGTTCATTCTTATACTTACAGCTTTGGGAGGATACTATACTACAAAAAAAGCGTTTCTTCCCGTAAACAATATCATTTATACCGCCAATGAGATATATTTGAAAAATGATGTTAAGAAGCGTATTCCGGTAAATCCCGATGCGCACGAAGATGAGCTGCACAAGCTGTCGCTGACGCTTAACCGAATGCTTGACAGAATTGAGGGCTTAATAGCACAGGAGAAGCAGTTCACCTCCGATGCGTCGCACGAGCTTCGCACTCCGATCAGCGTAATACTCGCCCAGGGCGAATATCTGCTTGACATTGCGGAGGACGAAAAGCAGAGGGAGCTTGCACAGGATATTGTAACAAAGGCAAAACAAGCCGCCAAACTCATTTCAAGGCTCTTGACGCTTGCACGAATTGACAACAACAGCCTAAAGCTTAGTAAGGAAAAGGTTGACCTTCATTTGATTGTTGACATAGTTGCTCAGAATATGAGGGAAGCGGCGGATAAAAAGCATATAGAGCTCATAACCCACATAGACGGCGAGCCGATGATTTACGCGGATGAGTCTCTGATTACAAGTGCGATATCCAATCTTGTCAGCAATGCGATAAAATACGGAAAAGAATCGGGATATGTGATGATTTCCGTATCCGAGATTAGCGGCAATGTCGAAATTGCCGTAAAAGACAACGGCAAAGGCATAGCGAATGAGCAGCTTGAAAAAATATGGACGCGCTTTTACAGAGTTGACGACGTCCGCAATGACGAATACGGAAGCTGCGGATTGGGACTTTCAATGGTCAAAAGCATAGTCGAGCTGCACGGCGGCAGAGTGGAGGTTCACAGCGTTTTGGGCGAAGGTTCGGAATTTAAAATAATTTTTGAAAAATAATTGAATTTTTAACCTTTGTTTAACCTTGGCGATTTATTATAGTGGCATAAGCTAAATAAATCATTTTACATACGAGCGTACAAAAACGCTTAGAAAAATAGTGCGCACTGTTTTTTCTTCTACATTAGCGTTTGTTGTATCTGCGTTACCGTCAAGGTGTTTGGATAGCTTATAATCAATTTATTTCAAGGAGGTTAATAACCATGAAAAACACAACAAAGGTATTTGCGGTAGTTACCGCCGTAGCATTGTCTCTCGGCAGCATATCCGCTTTCGCGGCTGATACGGACGAGACAGTGAAAAGAGGTAACCGCCCCGCTTTTTCAATGAATTTGGAAGCAAAGGCGGGAGAGTTTAAGCCAATGGGCAAAGGTTTTGGTAAAATGAACGGTCAGCCTTCAGAAAAACCTGAGCTTACGGAAGAGGAAAAGGCGCAGATGCTCGAAGATATGAAAGCAAAGCTTGCCGAAAAGCTTGAAGCGGGCGAGATAACGCAGGAGCAGTACGACGAGAGAATCGCCGCTATTGAATCGGGCGATTTCAAGCCGATGAATAACGCGCCCAAGTCCGGCAGAAAAGCGTTTAAAGGCGAAAATCCCGCGCTTCCGAATGCGGAAGATACCGAAGATGCCGAATAATTAAAGATAGCAGCATCGCACAATTCTTGTGCGGTGCTGCCTTGATGCTTGCAAGGGTGAATTATTAAGGATTTCTTGATAATGATTAGTTGTAAAATTATCAATAATTGTTAGGAGGTCATATCTTGGCAAACAAAACAAAATTATTTGCGGCAGCTGCTATCGCAGTATTGTTACTAAGTGGTATACCGTATTTTCCTTTGCCGTCACCACAGTGCCAAGTGTAATATTTTGTGTAGTCATTGACCTGCAGAACCTGCGTATCATCCACAAAGAAATCAGCAGATGAGTTTCTGTTGCCACCGTTGAAGTAGTTAAAGTGTGCGTTTGCATTGGCGCCTTTTCCTGTGTTGCCTGTATCGTGAATTACGATATACTCCGGCTTTTGGGTTCTTGCGGTTTTGTTATAGCGATCATAATGTCCTGATATAGTTTCTCGCACTGAATGTTTGTCCAATCATAATTTCTTTGATACACTGGCACCTTGAACACTCGCTTATTTTTCTCTAACAAGTCTCCGAATAACCAAACTTTGTCCGGACGCATATCTTCATCTCCTTCGTACATTAATACATAACTATCTTATCTACTCAACCCATACAGTTTTCATTCTGTCAACTCAACCCCTTGAATTTCACGCATAAAAATTAAATATCTGCAAGTGAATAGGTTGTTTGTAAATGATTTCAAATTTCAAAAACGCCTTATATAAAGGTTTTTTGTAGTAATTTTATTCCGTTCTTGACATCAAAACGACACACTCCACATGGCTTGATTGGTCAGTATAAACGCAAAAACAACCCTTGTTGTATACGGAAATGTTTCTGTGGATTGTCTATCGACAAGGGACAATATTGATTCCAATACAACCTATCGGTATGTTGGGATTTTTCAAACAAAACCTCTATGATTATGAGGAAATAATCATATTCCTTTAAAGCTTCTTTTCCACTTTACTTAACTCATCCAATAATGCCGGTCTTCTTTTGTATATTAGCTTTAGTTCTTCTATTAGGATTTTTGCTTTCTCATTGCCTTTCCATTTTATCAGCTGTTTAATTTGGCTTGTTACTTTCTTATATTCTCGTCTGTCTTTAGCTTCAGCACAGTTATTGCGAATCAAATTGTAACATAGCTCATAAATCTGTTCCGGATAATCTTCTACTAAATATTCACCATAAGAAAATAAATCTGAGGCATCTTCCTTTACATCTTCAAGCAATCTCCTTTTCTCATTTTCTGCAACAAGAATACTGCGATAACATACTTTTCTATTACTGTTTTTTAACTCATCTAACAAAAATACATATTTGTCTTCCCATTCGCCTCTATCTGCATAGAGCTGTTTTAAAACATTCCAAAACCTTTCATTACCCATCATCAGCAGCTTCTTTGCCTGTGTGATTTGCTTGTCTGTATTATTTGATTTTTTATATATGTCAAACAACAAATTGTTCCAATCTTCCGGATTACTGCTTTGATAATGCCACGATTTATCTTCCTGTGCTTTCTCTAAACAAAGCTTTTCTGCCTCATCATAATTTTTGTCTTCTAAAGCATCTTTTATAGCAATAATTCGCAGTTCCTTAATATCAAGATTTTTGTACAATTCCTCATGTGTACGTTCCTTGCCGTATAAATGTCTATGCAATAAATACCTTACAATCAAATCCTCGCAGTTTCTATATTCGGATATGTATTTCTCCTGTTCGGTGTCCAATATTGAATCAAGTGCTTTCTCTAATTTCTTGGCACTTTTTTCATCACAAAGACAAACCCCGCATTTTAATAATTCATACTGCCAATCAGGCCAGCCATCAAATGCTTTTTTCTTTGCTTCTCTTATAATTATCGTAAGCGCTTTATACCTTATTTGTTTGTCCTGTTTTTCTATTGGTTTTGTACAGTTATCAATTAGATCATATGTACGCATAATAACGTCTGTAAGCATTCCCGAGCTGCTGTCCGCATAAGATGCCAATTTTACTCCGGAAACCAAAATATAAGTTGCTGTCTCAAGTACGGCAATATATTCATGTAATGCCAAAGTGTCATAGCACATATCCAAGCAATTATTCATATCTATACATATATTATCACAACTGTTCCATCCTATATATCCACGATGCGTATTAATCTTAATTGACAAAGCAATAGTATTTTTTACTGTTTGCATAATATTTTCGGTAACTTGCATAGGAACACCTCTTATACTGTTTTTTAAGTAGACATTATTTACATTCTCTCTTCACATAGGTCAGTTCAATATCATAGCCAAGAGCCTCCATCATCTGCACGAAGGTCTTATTTACAACACCATCCTGCTTTTTGATGATGCGGTTGACATACTGGCCTGTGGTTCCGATTTCCTCGGCCAGTTGTGCCTGGGTCAGTCCGTTTTCTATGCACTTTACTTTTACATCTACTTCTATATTATTTTTTATCATATTCGCCGCTCCTGTCAGCATCGATTGATTAGATCTAACACAAATAAGATAATTTATTGTACCATATATTTATGATTTTTTCAATAGTTTAGGAATAATTTTCAGTATTTTTTGTAGATTTATAAATAAATGATGATAAATTAGATGAATTTATTCTAAAAATGATGACGAATGCAAAATTCTGTGGTATAATGTAAAGGATTTTATGCATAATAGCAAGAAGACTACATAAAATTTTGAGGGAAAATTGACATAAGCATATAACAAATTGTTCAAGTGATATATTGAAGAAGGCTGAAAAGAGAAACCATGTTATTATAATTGAAACTGCCAATTAAAAAATGAAACCGAAAAGCTCGTTTATAACCTTTCGTGTAATTCTATCAGCCTTGGGGTACAGAGGCACGTCAGAGCAAGCTTTATATCGCTTGCTCTGATTTTTTTTAAAATCAGAGTTCGCTCATACCGCTGCTCTTCCTTTTTCGTAAAAAGGCACGCTTGGCGCTCCTGTTCGGTTGTAAACGCCCTCACGACGGCTCGCTGTCGCTACCACCTTTTTACGATATTGCGTGCCTTTGGCACGCTGAAACCCTTGATTTTACACCATTTTTGCATAAGTCCTGTAAGAACACGCGCACCAAATCTGAACCGTAATTTTGATACAAAATTGCGGTTCTGTTTTTTTGCCCGAAAACGCCACAGTAATGGGATTTTTACAAAAAGAAAAGTTTCGGAGTAATGGATGGTTTGCTAAAATCAGAGCATTTTCAGCCATCGCACACAAATTCTGTTCACTCCGAAACTTTTCCTCGAAAAATAACGCACCGCTTTCGCCTGTTTTTAGGTAGAAAGCGGTGCATTGTGTTTGGTGAATTTTCTTAAAATTACTCTTTTACAACACTGATACGCTTGCAGATATTGTAAATGATTGCATCTTTTTTTGAAAAAGCAAAACGAGGACCGTAATTAACCCTCGTTTTGCTAAGGCATTTTATCCGCAGACCTTATGCATATATGGTATTTTATAGTTAAACATCATATAATTGTCAAAAATATGCACAAGCACATTATTGGTTGATTTGAAAAAATCAGGCTTTTTTATAACCACATTT
>JALEIO010000105.1 GCA_022769845.1 Oscillospiraceae bacterium | reverse complement strand
AGCGCCCCTGTTGAATTGAGTGATACAGAATGGACAAAGCTGGAGTGGACCTTTGATTTGAGCCAGTACACTCAATTAACAGAGGATAATATCAGCAAAACCTATATTTATATTATAACCACTCCGCAAGAAAGCGCTGCTTATTATGTGGATGACTTTATAATGAAGTCGATGGCGGGCGACGGCACCTTCTATGATGATTATAACTTGACTGCGCCTGCCGCCGGCATTTCGTCAACGGCAACCGGCGAGACATATTTTGCTGCCGATGCCGTTGATGTAGATACCGGAATTATTTCGCTGTATGAAAAGTATGCCGATAAGTTTAAGATAGGCGGTACTCTTGCAAACGACATTGTAACAAACAGCGGAACAAGAAAAATAAAGATTTACGAAAAGCTGTTTAAAAAGCATTTTAACACAACTTCATCGGACGGATACTTTAAAATGGAAGAAATATTAAAGGATAAATCCAACCTTGACGACCTTACCAAACTTACCAAATACACTTTTGAAAAAGCAGATAAAGTTATGCAGTTCTGCATTGACAACGGAGTTGAAGTTATCGGTCACGCTCTTATATGGGATAAAGAAAATATGCGTAAATATTTTTTCAACGACGACGGCACCAAAAAGTACAAAAGAGATGACCTTTTGGCGTTTATGAAAGAATACATTAATAAGGTTATGAAGCACTTTAACGGCAAAGGCGACCCTGACGAATATGCGGACGGCATAGACTATTCCAACTGGCATATTTCCACTTGGGACGTTGTAAACGAAGCATGCGACGCACCGTTTATTGGAGATTATAAGGTTAAGGATGATTACCCGTTTGCACAAGCTATAGGTAACGATTACGGCAAATTTGCGTTTCAATATGCATACGAAGCCGACCCGGAGGCGGAGCTGCGCTACAATGATTACGGTGAGCAAAAATTCTCTAAAGCAAAAGCAGTTGTCGCTTATTTGAATTATATTGACCCAAAAGGTTTATATGTTGATAAAATCGGCGTGCAGTCTCACTATGATATAGAATGCAATACTGCACAGGTTGAAAAATCGCTTAAGATGTATGTTGACAGCGGAAAAAAACTTGATATAACAGAGCTTGATATTAAGGCATACACAAAAGCACAGCGTGACGCAAAGAAAGCAATCTATGAAGACGGAGTTCCGAAGACGGTTGAATACAAGCAGGCAAAGATTTTGCGTGAGCTGTTTGATATATACGAGTCCATGTCGGCGAATATTGACAGAGTTAACTTCTGGACTTTTACGGATTTGTATGCTTACTCGAATAAAGAAGGGTTTGATCATAAGGAATATGCCGGCATTTTTGACCGTAAGTTTGCGCCAAAGCCGCAGTATTATATTCTCGTCGATACACAAGAGGAATTTAATGCAAGGTATCCGGATTATCAAAATTCTGTTACACAGTAAAAGGGAGATAGGCAGATGAAAATATTAAAATCAGCAGTCGGTATGATTTTCGGACTTCTTGTTATAGGAGCGGGATACGCGAATGCAGCGTCTGCACCGACAGAGGTATTCTACGGCACGCCTTTGATAGACGGCAAAAAAGACGCACTTTATGAGGCAATGGAGATGCTTGAGACAAAGAATGTCATAGCCGGTTCTACAACAGACAACCCAAGCTCGGCAAAGGTATGGCTTTCGTGGGATAACAGCGGATTATACGTCTATGCAGAGGTAAATGAGACAACACCCGCAAATGAAGCAAAAGAAGAGTATAAGCAGGACAGTATCGAGATATTTACCGACGAAGACAATAAAAAATTAACAGTTGTTGATACAAATGACACACAGTACCGCGTGACGTCTCTCGGCAGCAGAACACTGGGAAACGCGGCAAGCAGCAGCTTTAAAAGCGCAGTTTCTTCAACCGAGAACGGATATAACGTGGAGGTAATGCTGCCCTGGCTTGAAATACTTCCGACAGAGGGAACGGTCATTGGATTTGATATTCTTGTAAATGACGCTCTCGGCGCGGTAAGGCAAGGTATGAGAGCCTGGAGCACAAAGGACAATACAAACTACATATCTACAAAAAATTACGGCGAGATAAAGCTTATGTTAGGAGACGGGTATGTTCCGTGGAACGGAACCGACCCTTTAAGAGTTTCTATAAACGGCTACAAGCTTGACTGCGGCGAAACAGACCCCGTTGTCATAAACGGCAGAACGCTTGTACCTATGAGGACAATTTTTGAAGCGCTTAACTGCGGTGTGGCCTATGATGAAACAGAAAATACCGTTTATGCAATAGGCAACGGAAAGCTTATTAAAATTGTTATTGACAGCGATACGGTATATGTAAACGGCGAAATGCAAAAGCTTGATGTTAAAGCTACAACGATTAACTCCAGGACAGTAGTGCCGATTAGGTTTATCGCCGAGACGCTCGACGCAAAGGTTGAGTACAACGAGACGCAGGGTGTAGTATTTATTTCAAAGGCATAAATAGTATAACACAATAAGGGGGATTAGACGTGAGAATAAAAAGATTGAAACAAGCCGCAGCAGTATTGGGAATTGTTGCAATTATGTTTTCCGGCTGCGGAAAAAAAGAAATTGTATCAGAAACGCTGCAGGTTGATGAAAATGTAACCGCGGCGGGAGAGCTGCCTGTTGTAAAAGAGCCGATTACTCTTAAAATAGGCATACAAAGCTCACCTAAAATTAAAGATTTGAACACAAACGAATTTACAAAATACTTAACCGAAAAAACCGGAATTAATTTGGAATTTTATGAGTTTCCGGCAAGCGGCGGAATGGAAAAGCTTAATGTAATGCTTGCGTCGGACAATGAACTGCCCGATATAATATGCGGATTTAATATCACACGCACAACTTTTCTTGAGTACGCAGACAAAAATATTTTCCTTGATCTTAGTCCTTATATGGAAAAGTATGGATATTGGATTAATGAAATGAGCGAGAAAACAAAGGTTAAAAACTTTGAAAGCTTTCTTACGGCGGAAAACGGTAAAAAATATTTTATGCCGAATGTTGTCGAGCAAACAGGCAATATGTACGGCGGCAAAGCGTTTATTAATAAAAAGTGGCTGGATAAGCTGGGGCTTAAGGTTCCCGAAACCACAGAGGAATTTGAAAATGCAATGATAGCATTTGTAACAAAGGACCCCAACGGAAACGGCAAAAATGATGAAATAGGATTTACCGGAAGTAAGGACGGATGGCTTGAAAAGCCGAGCAATTTCCTTATGAATTCGTTTATATATGATGATTACAGGGATGGTTTTGTTGTTGATAAAAATAATAAAATATCCTTAAACTATTTGAGTGATAAATATAAAAAAGGACTTGAATATATTTCGGGTCTTGCCCAAAAAAATGCACTTGACCTTCAATGCTTTACTCAAAGCACTTCAACCCTGCGTTCGCTGTGCGCAAGCGACGAAGAGGTTATAGGCGCTTTTGCGAGCGGTTCGCCCGACGTGCTGTTCAGCGATAATATGGAGCGCCTCCAGGATTTTGTTGCTCTTCCTCCGCTTAAAGGCCCGGACGGAACTGCGTATGCGTATAAGAGTGAGTTCACCGTTGCTTGCGGCGGTGTTGTTACAAAGTATTGCAAGCATCCTGCTGCGGCATTCAGGCTTCTTGACTTTATGCTTTCAGAGGAGGCTTCCTTATTCGGCCGCTACGGTGTTGAGGGAACCGACTGGAAACGTGTTGACGAAAGCGAGCCGGCATTGTTTGAAAATATAGGCGCAAAGTCAAAAATACTGCCGATATTGCCTTACGGTTCAATACAGAATTCGCATTGGAATCAATATAATCCATCGTTCCGCTCCATCGATATGTCCGATACCGTTGCTTGGGACGGCGACCCGCTTAACGGAGAGTATTTCAAGGCAAAAGCGCTGTCTGCTTACATAGGCAAAGGTCCGGAAAACACTTTCACACGCGACCGTATGATACTCAGCCTTGATGAAATGAAAGAATTCGGAGATCTTTACAATTCAATTTCGTCCTATGTAAAGGAAACTGTTTCGCTTTTCGTATCGGGCGAAAAAAATCTTACAAAGGATTGGGATCAATTCCAGAAAAGTCTTGAAAATCTGGGTATAGACAGATATTTGGAGCTTGCGCAAAAGGGGTCCGACGCTTTCTTGAGCAAGTAATAATGGATAATTAAGAAAAGTGGTTGTTACAGGAATTTTTTCCTGTAACAACAGCTTTTAACCAGCAGTAGTGCTTAAAAGGAGAGATGACAATGAAACATAAAACTTCAGAGCCTGCGATTAGTATAGAAAAGCGCAGAGCCGGATGTATGAAAAGAATTTCCTCCAACTGGGATTTATATATTATGATAACAATTCCCCTTATTCTGCTTTTTATATTCTCTTACTATCCGATGCTCGGTTTGCAGATTGCGTTTAAGAGATTTTCTTCATCGGGAGGAATATGGGGCAGCGAATGGGTAGGACTTTATCAGTTTAAAAAGATGTTTAATACGCCGAAATTTGCTCAAGTGTTTTTTAACACCCTTAAAATATCGGTTTATTACATACTTGTTAAAGCGATTGTTACCGTATTTTTTGCAATGCTTCTTAATGTTGTGCGAAATAAGTTTTACAAAAAAACGGTTCAGATGATAACCTATATGCCGTATTTTATATCAACGGTAATTATGGTTGGAATTTTATCGCAGCTGCTTAATTCAAGAATAGGGCTGTATGGAAATATATGCAATCTTTTGGGAATTCAGGCGATTGATATATGGTCGAAGCCGCAGTATTTTTCACATATTTATGTATGGTCGGGCATATGGCAGAACCTCGGATGGAATTCGGTAATATATCTTGCTGCGCTTTCAAGCGTTGACCAGGCGCTTTACGAGGCTGCGTCGATTGACGGGGCAAGCAGGTTTAAGCAGCTGATATATATTGATTTTCCGTCGATTATGCCGACATTTGTAATTTTGTTTATTTTAAGCGTCGGCAGTATGATGAGCCTTGGTTATGAAAAAGCTCTTCTTATGCAGAATCCGCTCAACCTTTCTGCGAGTGAAATAATAAGCACATATTCTTATAAGGTAGCTTTGCAAACGGGAACGGATTATTCATATGCTACTGCAATCAGTCTTTTTGATTCGGTTATCAATCTTACTCTTATAGTTTTTGTAAATCAGCTTTCCAAGAGAGTAACAGATAGCAGTTTATGGTAGGGGGTAAGATAAATATGAAAAATAGTGTCGTGAGTAATAAAAAATTTGGCAGACCGTCGTTCGGCGACAGGATTTTTTACACATTCGTGGACGCAGTAATGCTTATAGTGCTGCTGCTTGTTGTTCTGCCTATGCTTAATGTTATTTCGTCATCAATTTCAAGCCCCAATGCGGTTATGCAAGGGAGAGTGTTTATACTTCCGAAGGGTTTCAGCCTTTCAGGATATAAAGTGGTTTTAAAGGACGCCAGAATAATCAGCGGATACTTAAACGCTATACTGTATACCGGAGCGACAAGCTTTCTTGGTGTAATTACCACAATTTTGGCTGCTTATCCGCTGTCCCGCAAGGATTTTGCCGGAAGAGACATATTTATGATGCTTTTTACATTTACTATGTTGTTTTCCGGCGGACTTATACCGAGTTATTTGCTTATACGCGACCTCGGTCTTATTGACAACCGCCTTTCACTCATTTTGCCGGGACTTGTAAACGTATATAATATAATCATTACAAAGACGTTTTTCCAGACAACTATTCCGGATGAATTGCTTGACGCCGCAAAAATTGACGGCTGCGGAAATACGAGGTTTTTTGTTAAAATAGCAATTCCGATTTCCAAGTCCATTCTTGCGGTAATTTCGCTTTATTTTATTGTTGCCAACTGGAATGCGTGGTTTAAAGCGTATTTATATTTAAACGACAAATCAAAATTTCCGCTGCAGCTTGTAATAAAAGAGATACTCTTTGCAAACAGTACGTCTGCGGCTGAAGGTGCAAGCGCCGCCAGCAATGAAGGCGTTAGAATGGACGCGCTTTCCGAGGTCATAAAGTATTCGTCAATTATGGTTTCGTGTATTCCGCTTTGGTGCGTATATCCATTTGTTCAGAAATATTTTGTAAAAGGTGTAATGATTGGTTCAATAAAAGGATAGATTTATTTAATCTAATGTGTTATACTATCAGTATGAGCAGTTTGGTTTTTACATTTTATTCATTTATAACAAATCGGGTGAGATAAGTGAGAAATGAAAAAAGAGACTTTTTAAAGGATATGTCTTTTTCCGGAAAAATGCTTGTGATATATATTATATGCATTATTATTCCCATAATAATAGTAAGCATTTTTTACAAATTTATCACAACAAGCAAGATTAATTCTATTAATGCCAAGGAAATAAACAATTCTGTATTAAATGCAAAAAGTTCAGTCCAGTCCATTATAGACAGGGCGCTGCTTTTAAGCGACCTGATTTGCTATGATGATGATATTTATGAAAATCTGTATTTGAACGAGGAAAGCGGAAAAAGCTTGCTTCGTTCGGCAGGAGAACTGGATGAAAGAATTCTTTCTTATGTAATCGCCGATACGCTTGAGGGGATAGAAATTTACAGCAGCAACGATTATCTGTATCGAAGTACAACTCTTAAAAAAATGTCTGACGCAAAAGGCACGAAGTGGCTTGATGATTTTATCGCGGCAGATAAAAATATAAACGTGCTTGCATATTATGACGAAACGCTTCATCGCTATAAAATTTCTATGCTCAGAAAATTGAACAAGAAAAAGTATAACGATTCATCCAATATACTAAAGCTTGATTTGTCTGTTGCGGACATTTCGCAGGCGCTTTATATGCATTCGGAAAAAAGCAATGTGTATCTGTTAAACGGAGATACTGTGATAGCGGCAAGAAAATACCGCGCCAACCTTGCGGAGCTTGAATATAATGTCGGGAATAAAATTAACGAAAAAGATGGAAGAATTGTTTTTAAAGATCTTGATTATCCGGCAGAATTTAAGGTTGCGGTGTTTTACAACCCAAAGAATATGCCGGATATGTTCGGCGCGGAAATAATAACTTTTATAGCGATTATATTCATTATCTTATTTGTTTCATCGCTTGTCATTCTTATGATTACCAATTCGCACGCTACAAAGCTTAACAGCCTTACAGAGTGTGCGCTTAAAATTCAAAAAGGAATTTTTGAAACCGTTGATGACAAAAATATGGGCAAGGATGAGGTAGGAACTCTTACGCGCGGAATTAATGACGCTATTGTTAAAATAAATTCGCTCATCAATGAGGTGTATAAAGAAAAAATCAGAAACACGGAAATTGAAAAGGCACACTATAAAACAAAGCTCAATGCGCTTCAGGGACAGGTTAATCCTCACTTTATGTTTAATATTTTTGAGGTTATGCGAATGAAAGCCTTGAAAAAACAGGATAAAGAGCTGGCAATGATTCTTAAGAAAATTTCAAAAATGTTCAGGCATCTTATATCGTGGAAGGAAGATATGATAACGCTTGATGAAGAAATGGTTTTTGTAAATGCCTTTATTGATGTGCAGTCGTACAGTATGGATGACGAGGTGTCTATAAGTATAAATGTTGACGAAGAGGCAAAACAGTGTTATATTCCTAAAATGTCTGTTCAGATTTTTGTCGAAAATGCGTTTTTGCACGGTTTGGAAAGCATTGTAAACAATAAAACGTTTTCTTTAAACGCACATATATTTGATGACAGGCTGATTATTGAAATATGCGATAACGGCGAGGGATTTAAGAAAGAATTGGTCGAAGCGATAAATTCCGGAAACATAGAAAGTTATACGGAAAATAAAGGTGTCGGTATTAAAAATGTTATTACGCGGCTTAAGCTTTATTTTGACAATGAATTTACCATATATGTATCAAGCGTTCCTTACGAAAAAACGCAGATAAAGCTTGATTTACCTGTTAAAAATCAATAAACTGTCCGTACGGAGGGAAGAACTTATGCTTAAGGTTGTATTAATTGACGACAAAAAAAGTATAGTCGAAGGCATGAAGTATTTGATAGAGTGGGAGCAGTACGGTTTTGAAATTGCGGCGGCTTTGGGATGTGCTGCGGATGCGATAAGTTTTGTTGAGAAAAATCACGTGGATTTAATTATCAGCGATATACGAATGCCCGGTATGTCGGGGCTTGATCTGATAGAAGAAATAAGAAAGATAGACTCTTTGGTTAAGTTTATAATAATAAGCGGATATGCAGAATTTGAGTATGCCAAAAAAGCATTGTATTACCAGGCAAACGGTTATTTGCTAAAGCCTGTGGATGAATATGAACTGATTGAACTTCTTAACCGTGTTAAAAGCGAAATATACGCCGAAAACAAGTACATCAGGCATCAGCGGGACGAGTACATACATAAGTTGCTTTCCGGCAATATTGAAAGTGAGTGCGCAGATAAGTCGTTTGAAAGCGACGCGGGTATGCGCTATATACTTGTGCGCATTTTTGACGAAGAAATAATAGATTCGGGCGCGAAAATGCATAATGCCGAAACGGTTGAAAAAGTATTTGAAGAGCTTAATGATTTTGTTTCCGAGCATAAGTATGCATACATTTCAAAAAATGATAACGGCTATATTGAGTTTATTATAAGCTCAATTATCTGTGGAAATAATATCAAGCGATATTGTATGAACATTGAAAAACGGATTAAAAATGTTATTGAAGACAATTTTGTCATTCTTGCAGGTCAAGAGGTTGACCTTATAAAAAATATAAAAATCTCGAAGGATACTGCCCGAAAAACAGAAGCATCCGCCTTTTATGAATCGGAAGAACATATTTTTATTTACGATTTGGTCAAGGATGTGTCTTTTTCCGAAAAGCTTTCGGACGATTCATACTGGTTGAAAATATCGGACGCAATAAAAAATCACGACGCTGACGATGTTGAGAAAGCGGTTGATGAGTTTTGCAGGCAGATAAAAAATGAATATGTAAACCCAAAAATGGTTTTTGTATATATTTACAATATTATTTTTGACATAGGAAACAGAGCGGGCAGCATAGGCGGAGATGTTGTAAAGTTTTTTTACAGATATTCTATGCTTAAAAATTCCGACTTTGTCAATTTTGAAATGGTATCGTCGTTTTTAAAGGAAAATGCAGTTGAACTGCATAAATTTTTAAACACTCTTAAAACTAAAAATTCTCTCGGAATTGTAGGAGAAATTGTTGATTATCTTAACGAACACTATATGGACGCCGATATTAAGCTGCAAAAAATTGCGGATGATTATTATATAAACAGCGCTTATCTTGGCAAAATGTTTAAAGAGCGTATGGGAGTAAGCTTTAATACTTATCTTTTGGATATCAGAATTGAGGCGTCAAAGGAATTGCTTAAAAACAGCAATGACAAAATATATGAAATAGCGCATGAGGTTGGATTTAATGACCCGAATTATTTTTGTGTAAAATTTGCCGAAAAGGTGAAAACGCCCCCTTCCGCTTACAGGGAGAATTTTAACAGGGAAATTGACTGATTACTGAAACTTCAACACAAAAGGAGCGAATAAATAATGATTTTTATGGACAGGGCAAAGGAAGTAAGAATAAAAAGAGCAAATACAGACTGGTGGATAAACGAAAAGGCAATAGCAGCGGCAAACGGTCTTACATATATAGTTTATGTAACGGATATGGGAGAGATACATATAAAGGAGTTTGATGCGAAGTGCAGCCGAACACAAAGCCGTGATGTGCGTATTTGCCGTATGAATTGTACCTATGCCGACGAGCATAACGCTCCGTCTCTTTGCATATTGGAAAACGGCAGAATTATGGTAACATACACCGGGCACGCGCAGACTCATACGCTTAATTACAGAATTACCGAAAAGCCGTATGATATTATGTCATTCGGCAAAGAGCACACACTTACATATGAAAGCAATGTTACATATGCTCAAGTTTTTGAAAATACAAAAAAGAATGAAATTTGGATGTTCGCGCGTGTTAAATCGGTTACATGGGAATTTAGATTTTCCAAAGATGAGGGTGATACCTGGAGTGAGCCTGCAACGTTTTTAAAATCCGATGCGGGCGGGCTTTTCTATTTTGATGTGAGAAAACAGCTTATACCGACATCTGACGGAACGGGCGAACAGTGGTTCTTTGCTCTGTACGGGCATCCGCGCATTTCACAGGACCATACAATAAGAAGCGGTGTTTTTGATGCTGACGGTTATCTTTTAACTCAAGACGGTAAAAGGACAGAGGTAAATCTTTACAGCTCCGGAAAATGTGAAATTGAACTTAATAAGCTTGATACAGTATATGAGTCTCCCGAGGGTACAACGGTAAGACTGCTTGCGGTTTCTCCGACTATGCCTTATCGTGTAGGTCTGGCTGCGTTTACACTTGGAGATGCAGCATCAATAGTATATTACGCTGCAGAATACAAAAACGGAAAGTGGGTGTTGTCGGAGCCTGTTGCCAATGCCGGCGATTTTCTTGCGCCCAATCAGACGGACGGCTCGCAGACTTATGTGGGCGGTATGGCTTTTTATTATGGCGTAGGAGAGCAGGGGTTTAATCCGGCAGACGGCGGAGAAATTGATTCCAACCGCATATATCTTTCACGCACAGATGGCGAATACTGGTATTTGGAAAGCTATGTTTCGCACAACTGCGGCAAGAGCTATGAATTGGAGCAGACTATAAGAAAAATTCCAAGCAGTAAAAACATAAAGATATGGCGGCCGACCGTGCCGATATACGCACAGGATAATTTGCCGGTATACTGGCATGAGGGCAGTTATTCTGCGCACACAGGCGGCTGGCACTGCGACGCGGTGATGCTTGTGGAATATGATGATTAATAAATAATGTCAAAAGGAATGAATTTATATGAACAAGAGTGAATGTATTGAAAAAATAATACATATAGCAGACCGTATGCTGGAAACACGTCCGAGGGGTGAGGTAAAAATGCGTCCGTACATCCGAGCGGAATTTGTATCCAAAACTTTAAGAAGAGGAATACATATTGATTTATCTAAATATTACCCCGACGCTCAAAACGGAGATTATGCCTATGTTTGCGTTAATCTTAAATGTCAGCACACTTCAAAGGTGGCTCTTACGGTAAAAGGTGCGGTTTCGTTTACTGTTAACGGAGAAAATTATGACGTTAACGGAAAATACTCTTTTAAAACAAGCAAGGATGGAGAGATATTTCATATAGAATTAAATGAAGGCGATAATTTGGCAGTTTTTAAATGTGTGTGTGAAAACCATACGTTTGGGCTCTGCTATAATTGTGCGCACATTTATTGGCCTGAATATTGGACCTGCGATTATCTTCTTTGGGTAAGGGATACAATACCAATGGAGGAATACAAAGAAGAGCAGGGATTTTGCATTTCGGAGCTTATAAACGCGGGTAAAATCAAAGAATATGCAGATTGCGGCATTTCATTTCCCAAACCGTCTTATTCTGACGGAGTAATTGACTTTGAAAAAATATACGGCGATGAAAGCGGAAAATATGCGCTTGCATATTCGGTTGCAGACTGCGTCGGTATACTTAAAATTAAGCCTTTAAGTAATTGCACGGTATATATAAATAATATAAAAACAGAGAATTACAGCCTTAAAAAAGGTGATGAAATAAAGATAATTTGCGAAAGAACAGGCGGCAAATGGGGATTTGAATGCCTGTCGGAGGATATTTTGTCCTGTCCTAACGTTGTGCATAACAGGAAAAACGGCTGCGCATGGCTGCTGTTAGGCTCGTTTGACAGCGCAGATTGCCCGAACGTTCAATTTAAGGAGCCATACAAAAATGCGGATGAAAAAATGACGTTTTGGCGGTTTGCAGACGGTATTTCATATTTACGTCCGTATTTGGATACCAGCTTTTTCGGGCAATGGTTTTATGCGATTATGGTTGGAGAGCTGGGGCTTTTGTACTGCTCTAAATACAAAAAGGAATATGAGAATTATTTTTGCGACAGTATGCGTATTCTTTATGAATATTACGAATATATGCAGTATGATGCCAAGCTTTTCGGAGATACTCCGTTCCTTAAGCGCAGTGTTAGAAAGGGCGACCTTGATTCAATCGGCACAATCGGGACAAATTTATGCGAATTGTATGTAAGAGAAGCGGATAAACGCGAAAAGCAAAAGATTATGCGTGTGCTGGAAAGCCTTATAAACAGCGTTTATACCAATATTCCGAGAATGGAGGACGGGTGCTTTTACCGAATTGATACAATGTGGGCTGACGATACCTATATGAGCTGCCCGTTTCTTGTAAGAATGGGGAATATTACAAAAAACGAGAAATATTACGATGAGGCTGTAAAGCAGTTAAAAATGTATAAGCAGCGGCTGTATATGGAAAGCGAAAATATATTCTCACACATATATTTTCCTGATAAAAAGCGTGCCAACAATGTGCCATGGGGACGCGGAAACGGCTGGATATATCTTGCACTTATCGACGTTATAGAGCATCTTCCGCAGAATTTTAACGGCAGAAACGAGCTTATTCAAATATATTCAAAGGCTGTTTGCGGACTTTGCAAATTGCAGAGTGAAACGGGCTTGTGGCATCAGGTGCTTAATATGCCGTCATCATATTGCGAAACTTCATGCACGGCAATTTTTTCAATTTCACTTTCAAGAGGAATACGCGCGGGGATACTCGATAAGAACAAGTATTTGCCGATAGTTGAAAAGGCTGTTTGCGCGCTTGTTAAATATTCGGTTGATGAACACGCAGATGTAACGGGAGTGTGCAGAGGTTCCGGCTGCAAGGACGACCCAAATTATTATGCGCAGCTTGAAACAATAAAAAACGACGACCACGGAACGGGAATGGTTCTTCGGGCATTGATGGAGTTGTCAGAGCATTTGGAGCAGGCTTATTAAAGCAGAAAGTACTTAAAGATAGGAGAAATTTCTGTGTCTGAAAAGGTTATACAGTTTATAAGCAGTCATTGGGATGATTGCATAAAGGAGAATATGAAAGACAACGGCACTTTAATAGGTCTGCCGTATCCGTATACTGTTCCGGCAGTCGGGCATTTTGACGAAATGTATTATTGGGATACATATTTTACAAACAAAGGACTTGAAATTGAAGGCCGATTTGCACAGGCGAAAAATAATACCGACAATATGCTGTATTTGGTGAACCGCTTTGGCTATATGCCAAACGGCAACAGAACTTATTATCTAAAAAACTCTCAGCCGCCTTTTTTATCAATTATGGTTGGTGATGTTTATAGGCATTACAATGACAAGGCATGGCTTACTGGTGCGTTTGAAACGCTGAAAAAAGAATATAACTTCTGGATGACAAGGCGTATGACGCCGATAGGGCTCAATATGTATGACGGATATCTTGCGCCGGGGGCAGATAAAGAATTGGCAGACAGCTTTAAGATGCGAACGGGATTTATGCCCAATGAAAGCATATACAATGTTGGACGACATCACCTTATTACCTGCGAAAGCGGCTGGGACATAAATCCGCGCTGGGATACTAAAGGCTATGATTTTGCGCCTGTTGACTTAAATTCGCTTATGTTTATGTTTGAAAAAAATATGGAATATTTTTCATGTGAGCTTGGAAAGGGCGAGGATGAAATATGGGCGCAGAGAGCGCAGAAGCGACGTACCCTTATGAAAAAGTATATGGAAACCGAATCGGGATTGTTTCTTGATTATAATTTTAAAGAAAATAATCACAGCCGTATTTTTTCGGCAGCGTCTTTTTACATTCTGTTTGCCGGACTTGCAGAACGTAAAAATGCGGAGGCGCTTGTGGAAAACATTAACAGGCTTGAAACAGAATACGGTTTGCTTGCGTGCGAAAAGAATAATACAGAGGGTACATATCAGTGGGATTATCCGAACGGGTGGGCGTGCCTGCACTACATAGCAATTTCAGGGCTTGATAAATACGGCTATAAAAAAGAAGCGGCTGAAATTGCGCAAAAATACATCGCCTTGGTGGACAAGGTGTTTGAAGAAACCGGAAATTTATGGGAAAAATATAATGTTGTCGAAGGAAATCTTAATGTTAACCATGAATCAAAGAAAAGAATGCCTGCTATGATGGGCTGGAGTGCAGGAGTATATCTTGCAGCGTTGGAATATATAGAGAAAAGAGGTTGTTGCTGTGATTAAAAATCCTATTTCCGACAAGTGGTATGCCGACCCGGAGGCTCGGTACTATAACGGCAAATATTATATATATGTAACACAGTCGTTTTCTGAATTTGATAAACAGAAAAATATTGACTTAATGGTGTCGGAAGATTTAAAGCATTGGGAGAACAAGACGAATATCGTGGATATGTCGGGTTTTCCTTGGATAAGACGTGCTGTTTGGGCACCGACCGTTATTGAGAAGAATGACAAATACTATATGATTTTTGCAAGTAACGATATTCACAGCGACTTTGAGGGCGGCGGATTGGAGCTTGCGGTGTCCGATACACCGGAGGGGCCGTTTCGCGCTGTTTTAAAAAGCTCGCTTGTCGGGCAGATAATAAACGGCGCGCAGCCCATAGACGCTCATTTGTTCAAGGATGATGACAAAAGCGTTTATCTCTATTACGGCGGTTGGGGACATTGCAATGCCGCTGTTATGAGCGATGATATGAGAGGATTTAAACCGTTTGAAAACGGAGAATTGTTCAGACAGATTACACCTAATGGATATGTTGAGGGCCCGTGTATGCTGAAAAAGGACGGTCTTTACTATTTTATGTGGTCAAGCGGAAACTGGACAAATGAGTCCTACGGCGTAAGATACGGCATTTCGTCTAATCCGTTCGGACCGTTTAAGGAAAAGGGTGTTATACTTCAATCTGACTCTGAAATTGCAAACGGACCGGGTCATAACGGATATATAGCTGAAAACGGAAAAAGCCTGATTGTTTATCATAGACGCCCTCTTGCCGCACGGGAAGCAGGCTGCCGCGTGTTGTGCATTGACAAGCTTTCTGTTCATAAAGGGATAATAGACCCTGTAAAAATGACCTGAAAACAGCGCAAGATAGCATAGAAAGGTTTTTGCAGAACTATCCGATATTAATTTTAATAAATCTCTGTGTGCAACGATATATAAAAATATTTAAAAACCGCTTGCTCAAGCTTATGCTGAACAGGCGGTTTTATTGTAACTTTTCAGATAAAAATTATATACTTACCAAGTGCAAGGTTTTTGACAAAAACAGCACAAAAACCTTGCACCCGAACAATTCTGAAACGCTTGCAAACTGCTATGCGGCTGCGTTTCAGAATTGCTTAGCAGCCATTAATTAAATTTGGTAATTTTATTAATTAAATCGTCAAGCAGTACATCGCGGCGGATATAATATACATACCGCATAAGCTCTCCCGAATTGTCACAAGCATAGTGATAATCATATGTGGGAAGGAAAGTTTTTTCTATACTTGAAAGCATAAATCTGTCGTTGTCGTTAAGAAGCCACGCAACCGCCGCAACATCCCAAATGCACCTTGTCCACGTCTTTGATTTTGTAAATTTCACAGCCTCATTTACGGTGCTTTCCACAAGATAGTCGGCAAGAGCCCCTTTGCCCTTAAGCCAATAATTAAGCTCGGGTTCGGACACGGTAAAGCTGCTTACAACGCCGCAGCACGGCAGCTGAACAAACGGTGCGCCGCTTTTCATAACCACGCGTGCCGCCGCAATATCCTGCTTCATATTAAATTCTTTTGTATCGTGATAGTGCCGCGCATGACCGCCCAGCCAAACAATAACAATATTTTCGGATATTTCGGGTGATAAAATAAGCGCTGACGCAATGTTTGTAATTGCGCCGATTGATACCACATAAAGAGGATTTTCGGGCGAATAATTTGCAGCAAGCTTACAAAGGTTTTGTGCCGCGTCAGACAAAACGGGAGTTTTTTCATCGGGAAGATAGGTTTTTGAGCCCTTGAAAACCTCCTTTTTTTCGTTTGTTAAATCGAGAATGTGCAAAATTTCGTTATAGCTTTTTTTCATACCGTCTTCAGGACTTATAGAATGACTGTTGAAAAACGGCGCCGCATAAATTGCCTTTGTGTTAAGCTTTTCTTTTGATGCAAGAAGATACGCGAGTGCAAACTGGTCGTCAATTTCATTATATGTATCGGTATCCAATACAACATCAATTTTTCCGTTCGGTACTGATAAATTTTTTAGTCTTTTCTCAATGTTCATTTTTTGTTCTCCTTATAAATTTTCTGTATTCAAGCATATTTTTTCCATATTTTTGTTTAAATATTTTTCTGAAAAAATTCTCGTTTTCGTAACCTGTTGCATTTATGATTTCGCCTATAGGTAAATCGGTTTCTTCAAGCATTTTTGCCGCCGCGTCGCAGCGTTTTGATTGTATAAGCTTGGAAAAAGGAGCACCGAACAAATTCTTTACAATGCTTTGTGTGTAGGACTCGGAATATCCCAAAATCTTTGCCAATCCCTCAATGGAAGCAGACTTTAGATTTTTTTTCGCATATTCGTTTATTTTATCTTTTGTAAGCTTTGATTTTCCGTCGGCATTTTCGCTCATTAAATTAACAGCGGTCAAAACCTCGCAAAGTTTCGGAATGGACGGCGCGGCGCCGTTTTTTGAAACAGCTATTGCCGCAGCGGCCGACGCAATTTTCAGAGCCTTTCGATAATTCTCGCCCCTTGCCGTCATTGCTATAAAATATCCTGTGAATGTATCGCCCGCCGCAGTTGTATCTACCGTTGTTACACAAAATGACGGCTGGAATATTTTATTTGATTTGTCGCAGTAAATGCTGCCCTTTTTTCCAAGGGTAAGAACTACTTTGATGTTTGGATATTTTTCAACAAAATATTTAAGGCTTGATTCGGGAAGTGTGTAGCCGGTAAGCATTTTCGCCTCTATTTCGTTCAGAATGAGATATGACACCATATTAAGGTCAATATTCATAATTTTTTCGTTGCACGGCGATGGGTTAAGCACTATGCACATTTCTTTTTCATATGCCTTTTTAATTATGCTGTCAACCATGTTGATTTCGTTTTGCAGCAAAATAAAATCGCCTTTTCCAAAATTTTTTAAAACGCTTTGTAAATATTTGTCGGTTACCATTTCATTTGAGCCGGGATAAATAAAAATTGAATTTTCACCGTCGCAGCTTACCTGAATGATTGCGTGACCGTTTTTTGAGTTTACGCGCATTATGTTGGAAATGTCAACGCCGTTATCTTTTAAAAGATTCAAAAGAAGCTCTCCGTCATTGCCGATACAACCTGCATGATACGCCTTAATTCCTGCTCTTGCAAGAGCAATGGACTGATTTAAACCTTTTCCGCCGGGAAAAGTGTTCATATTTAAGCTGACAGCGGTTTCACCTGCGGCAACTATATGGTTAAGCGAATATACAAAATCAATATTGCACGAGCCGAAATTTAAAATTTTCAACTTTATCGCCTCTCTTTATTATAAATTTATTCTATCATATTAATCTGAATAAAAAAAGAGCTAATTTTGTGAAAAAACAAACCGATTTAACTATTTTGATAATTTTATAAATCAATAAAGGCACATATTTATTACCAAAATGTTCATATTATTTGCGTTTTTGCACGAATTTGTTGACAAATAAAAAAATATGTGCAATAATTTATTGAAAAGTGAAAGACGGGAGAGATTTTATGAAAATAACAGATTTATCATTACGGGAAAAAATATTGCAGACAATGGTTATAAAAATTGACAAGGACAAATTTGTGTCCGATGATGTCGGCGCGGCTTTTTTCTTTGGAGAGATTATTACCGATGCGGACGAAATGGGCATTGACTGCGCAATAAGGACGCTTGCAAAATACATAGACAACGCAAAAATTCCGATGCTTATAACGTCTGATTTTGAAAACGGCTGCGGAAGTATGCTAAAAGGTCTTACGCCGCTTCCGTATCTTATGAGCCTTGGTGCGACAAACAGCGAAGAAATCGCATATAATTACGGTAAGGCTACCGCGCTTGAGGCGCGTTCGGTAGGGGCAAACTGGTCGTTTTCGCCTGTTTCGGATTTAAATGTGAACAAACGAAATCCGCTTGTAAATGTAAGGGGTATAAGCGACAATCCCGAGGTAGCGGCGCGGCTTTTGAAGCAGGTTATACGCGGTATGCAGGAAAACGGTCTTGCTGCGTGTGCAAAGCATTTTCCCGGCGACGGTATGGATTACCGCGACCAGCATATTGTAACAACCAACAACTCTCTTAAGTTTGACGAGTGGAAAAAGATGCACGGAAAGGTTTTTCAAAGTCTGATTGATGACGGTGTATATTCAATTATGGCGGGTCATATCACCTTGCCCGATTATCAAAAAGAGGTGTTTTCAAACGGAATGAAGCTGCCGGCAACACTGTCGCACGAGCTTATCGAAAATCTTCTAAAAAAGGAAATGGGCTTTAACGGAGTTGTTGTTACCGACGCGCTCGGAATGGGCGGTTTTATGGGATGGTATCCAAATCAGCGAATTGCGGAAATTGAATCTTTTAAAGCAGGCTGCGATATGATGCTGTGGCCGAATAAGCATTACATTGACGATATGACCGAAGCGGTGGAAAACGGATATGTTTCAAAAGAACGTCTCGACGACGCTGTGAGCCGTGTACTTGAAATGAAGCAAAAGCTTGGGCTTTTTGATAAGGATAACCATGCGATTACGCTTTCAAAAGCCGACAGAGAGCTTGTTGCAAAGGCGCAGAAGGATACAGCCGAACATTCGGTTACGCTGATACGCGACAACGGGAATTTCTTCCCGCTCTCGTGCGAAAAAACCAAAAAGGTTGCGGTTGTGCCGATTACACATCATCAGCCTGCATTTGACGAAGGAAAGCTTTTGTGCGACGAGCTTGAAAAACGCGGCTTTGAGGTGACGTATTTGAAGGAGTCCGTAAAGTCGACCGACCCTGAAAATTATGATTTGGTTATTTATGCTTTGTTTTCAAGGCCGTTTCGTCCGATAGGATTTTTGGATTTTCAGGCTTCCGAGGCTACAAAAGTTGCAAATTCGCTTAAAACGGGCATAGAAAAGTCAATCGTTGTTTCGTTCGGCTCGCCGTATTTCGGCAATCAGTATTTTGAGCGTGCGCTCACATATGTCAATGCATACTCAATGCTTTCGCCGAGCGTGAAAGCGTTTGTCAGAGCGGCAACGGGAGAAATAGAATTTTCAGAATTTTCACCCGTGGAGCTTTAAAAATTTAAAGGCTTCTGAAATAAATTCAGAAGCCTTTTTTTATAACATAGGAAATTGCTCGTCTTGAGTGAGCAATTTTGCTTGTTCAAAAAAAGCGTACCATTCTGCCCCCCAAGATTGGGGGTTAGGGGGTTGATGCGTTTTAACGCTTTTTTATAACATAGGAAATTGCTCGTTTTGAGTGAGCAATTTTGCTTGTTCAAAAAAAGCGTACCTTTTTGCCCCCCCAAGATTGGGGGGTTAGGGGGTTGATGTGTTAAAAAAGCTTTTTTATTATTTTCCGCTTTCTTCCTTGGCGCGAATGTTATACAGCATTGCGTAAAAGCCATTTTTTTCAAGAAGTTCCTTGTGCGTTCCCTGTTCTATGATATTGCCGTCCTTCATAACCAAAATTACGTCTGCCTCGCGGATTGTTGACAGTCTGTGTGCAACTATGAAGCTGGTTCTGCCTTGCATCATTTTTGCAAATGCCGCCTGAATTTTTATTTCGGTTCGCGTATCGATTGAGCTTGTCGCCTCATCCAAAATAAGCATCGGCGGCAGACAAAGCATAACGCGCGCTATGCAAAGAAGCTGTTTTTGTCCTGACGAAAGCTCTGCTCCCGCCTCGCCGATAATGGTATCGTAGCCGTTCGGAAGTCTTTTTATAAATGAATGAGCATATGCACTCTTTGCCGCAGCCTCGATTTCCTCATAGGTTGCGTCGAGCTTTCCGTATGCAATATTTTCGCGTATCGTACCGCTTTTAAGCCAGGTATCCTGCAATACCATACCAAAGCTTTTGCGAAGAGATTTCCGCGTTAAATTTCGTATATCTTCGCCTCCGACGGTGATTTTTCCGCCGCAGACATCGTAAAATCGCATAAGAAGGTTGATGAGCGTTGTTTTGCCGCAGCCTGTCGGACCGACAATCGCGATTTTCTGCCCTTTTTTCACATCTATTGAGATATTTTTTAAAAGCGGTCTTTCCTTTGTATAGCTGAAGGATACATCATCAAACCTTACCGCGCCGGTGTCCTTTAAAACTTTTGCATTCGGCAAATCGCGTTTTTCTTCGGTTTCTTCCAAAAGCTCAAATACTCTTTCCAGTGAAGCCGCGGCATTTTGAAGCTCGGTTATAACGCCGCTGATTTCGTTAAACGGCTTTGCGTATTGCCCTGCGTAGCTTAAAAATACGCTTAACTGCCCTACGGTAATGCCGCCGCCCACTGCAAAAATTGCGCTTACAAGTGATACAGCGGCGTAGATGATGTTATTTATAAGCCGTGTGCTTGGATTTGTAAGGCTGGAGAAAAAGGTTGCTCGAAACGCCGCTTTTTTGAATTTTTCGTTAAGCTTGTCAAATTCTTTGAGCGTTTCCTCCTGGTGCATATATGCGTGAATTACCTTCATTCCGTCGGTAAGTTCGTTTATCATAGCGGTTTGCTCGCCGCGAAGCTTTGCCTGTGCGGTGAACCAGCGCTGAATTTTTTTTGATATAAACCGTGCCGAGAAAAGCGAAAGCGGAGTAAGCGCGCCTACGATAAGGGTTATTGAAATGTTGTAGCTAAACATTACCGCAAGCGTGCCGACGATTGTTATAATGCCGGTAAAGAGCTGCGAAAGTCCCATCAGCATACCGTCCGAAAAGGTGTCAACATCCGTAATCATACGGCTTAAAAGGTCGCCGGAACGGTGCGTGTCGAGGTAAGACAGAGGAAGTCTTTGAAGCTTTTCAAACAAATCGCGCCTTAAATCGCGCGAAATGCAAAAGGCTATTTTGTTGTTGCTTACTGCCATAAGCTGCTGCGCTATTGCTGCAATAACTGTTGCCGCGGCAATATAATAAATATATTTTAGAACACCCGAAAAATCAACTTTTCCCGCACCCAGCATAAAATCTATTGCATGGCCGCAGAAAATAGGGATAATAAGAGCCGCAGCGGAGCTTATAAACGCGCAGATAAAGCTTAAATATGCAAAATGGCGATACGGCTTTAAATAGGGAGAGATTTTTTTGAAATTTTTCTTATTCATTATTGCCTCTCTCCTTTCCGTGAGCGCTTTCGTAAATTTCGCGGTACGTTTCGCAGCTTTCAAGAAGCTCTGCGTGAGTGCCTTGCCCTGCAAGATGTCCGTCCTCCAAAACCAAAATCAAATCGGCTTTCTCGATTGCCGCCGTGCGCTGACTTACTATAAACAGAGTAGGCTTTTTTTGAAGATTTGCAATCGCATTTCGCATTGCGGCATCGGTTGCGTAGTCAAGCGCGGACGAGCTGTCGTCAAGGATTAAAACATCAGGCTTTGCAATAACCGCGCGCGCCACAGACAAACGCTGCTTTTGACCGCCCGAAAGATTTCGTCCGCCCTGCTCGATTACGGCGTCCAGTCCGCCTTCTTTTTGACGGACAAATTCATCTGCTTGAGCTGCTTTCAGCGCCTCCCACATATCTTGGTCCGACGCGTTTGGATTGCCGTAAAGAAGATTGCTTCTTACCGTTCCCGAAAAAAGCTGTGTTTTTTGCATAACAACGGCAATTTTTTTGCGCAGAGCACGTTTTTCCCAATCCTTTATATTGTGCCCCATAAAGGTGATTTTTCCCTCCGTCGCGTCATAAAATCGCGCGATAAGGTTTACAAGCGAGGTTTTTCCGCTGCCGGTGCCGCCGATAATGCCTATTGTATCACCGCATTTTGCGCAAAAATTAATGTTGTTTAGCGAATTTTCCGCTCCTTCACTGTATTTTAACGAAACATTTTCAAATCGCACCGCCTCATCTGAACACGCGTTTTCTACATTTCCGTATTTCATAGCGGTTTTAGTGTCTAAAACCTGTCCGATTCTTCCGCAGCTTACAACTGCCTTGCTCAAAATGACAATAAGATTTGCAAGCTTTACAAGCTCTACCAAAATCTGTGAAAGATAGTTTATAAGCGCGATAACGTTTCCCGAAAGAAGTATTCCCGAATTAACCTTTGACGCACCGAGCCACAGAATGAGTATAATTCCTGCATTTATCGTGATGTAATTTAACGGGTTCATCAGCGCGCTTAAGTTTCCTGCGGCAAGCTGCAGATGAGTAAGAAATGAGTTTTCTTTTTTAAACTGATTTACCTCGTCCTCCTCTTTGCCGAAAGCGCGTATTACTCTTACTCCTTCAAGATTTCCGCGTGCCGAACCTGTTACAATGTCGAGCTGACGCTGTTGATTTTTATATTTAGGCTTTGTTAAAAACATTATGCCGAAAACTATTATAAACAGAATGGGAATTGCCGTCGCAAAAACAAGCGCAACCTTAAAATTGATTGAAAACGCCATAATCATAGCGCCGAAAACTATAAACGGACTGCGCAAAAACAGGCGCAGAAACATATTTATGCCGTTCTGCACTTGGTTTACGTCCGATGTCATCCGCGTTATAAGGGCAGACGCTCCAAGAAAGTCAAGCTCCGGAAAATTAAGTCCTTCAATGTGCTTTAAAAGCTTGTGCCGAAGCCCCGTTGACGTTCCGATTGCCGCCTTCGCCGCGTAGTATTGTGCCGTAAAGCTTGACAAAAGGCCCAAAAGCGCCATAACAATAAGAATAATAAAATTTTTGACAATATACATAATATCGCCGTTTATTATGCCGACATCTATTATTTTTGCCACAACAAGCGGAACAATAAGGTCAAATAATGCCTCCAGCATTTTAAAAAGCGGAGCGAGAATACTCTCTTTTTTATATTGTTTAAAAAAGGGAAATAAATGTTTCATTGCAAATCCTTCCGAATTTTGTTATTATTGTGTTTATTTTAGTATTCTACCACTTATCTAATAATATTTCAACTTTTTTTGGTCAATTATTTGAAAAAAGTGTTGACATTTAGACAAAAATGTGAGATAATCGTAAAAGATTATATTTTATTTAAAGTCAACTAATGGTAGAGGAGCGGTATTTATAAGTACGCCGGTTTCAAAAAAGGCAAAAAAGCCGGTTGAAAGGAAACGCCGCCGAAACATACGGTAATATGCCTTAAAAACCGTGTGTTGGGCTGCAGCAGAATATGTTGCAGACTGTCACTTTTGTGAAGAGCTATCCATAGTTTGAAGTATTTTGGTTTACACAAGGCCGTGTACGTTAAACTATCAGCGTTCACGGCTTTTTGATTTGTAAAAATATTATAAAGGGGTAATGACAAATGAAAAAAATTATTTCAATTCTTATGGCAGTAATGCTTATGGCAGGCTTTGCAGGCTGCGGCAATTCTTCCGAAAAAACAGAAAGCAGTAATTCTGCGGCGGAAAGCGATGTTTTAAAAGTCGGTATGGAGTGCAACTATGCGCCGTATAACTGGTCGCAGGCAGACGATTCAAACGGTGCTGTTGCAATTAAAAATGTTGACAATATGTATACAAACGGCTATGACGTTCAGGTTGCTATTAAAATTGCTGAAGCTCTCGGCAAAAAGCTTGAAATTTACGCATATGAGTGGGACAGCTTAATTCCGGGCGTTCAGTCGGGCAAGCTTGATATGATTATAGCAGGTATGAGTCCTACATCTGAAAGATGGGAAAAAATTGACTTTTCAAACAACTACTTTACATCAAACCTTGTTATCGTTAAAAAGGCAGGAAGCCTTGAGGACGTTAAAACAATCGCAGATTTAAAGGATAAGAAAATCGCAGCACAGTCGGGAACCTTCCACCTTGACGCTTTAACAAGCCAGACCGAAGCAAAGGCAAATGAAATGGCAGACTTTACAACAATGCTTATCGGTCTTAAAGCGGGCACAATAGAAGGATATGTTGCCGAGGAACCCACAGCTATGGCGGTTTGTGAGGATAAGACATACGATTACATCAAATTTGTAAACAACGATACCGGCTTTAAGGTTGAGGACGACGAAGTAAGCATTGCGGTAGGTGTAAAAAAAGGCTCGGAGCTTAAAGACAAAATCAACGGCGCGTTAAAAGACTTTGGCACAGACGCTCAAAAAGAGCTTATGGCTAAAATGGTTGCAATCGCACCGAGTGAAGAATAATTCGTTGGCAGGTAGATAAAAATGGCATTTTTTAAAGAAGTAATAGATATAGCTGTAAAATATAACGGCTATTTTTTGCAGGGCATAGGCTATACAATGCTTATTGCCCTTGCCGGCACGACCATAGGCCTTATAATCGGTCTTATAACGGGAATTATACGAACAATTCCAACCTCTAAAAATGTGTTTGTAAGAGGATTTTTGAAGGTTGTGAATTTTATAATCAGCGCATATGTTGAAATATTCCGCGGAACGCCTATGATGGTTCAGTCAATGGTAATCTTTTGGGGATATGCGTTTATGAACGACGGTAAAACGCTTCCGCTTATTCCGGCAGGTATTTTTATCGTATCAATAAACACAGGTGCATATATGGCGGAAATTGTGCGCGGCGGTATTATTTCTATCGACAAAGGTCAGTTTGAGGGCGCGTATTCTATAGGTATGAACCACTGGCAGACAATGATAAACGTTGTTGTGCCTCAAGCAATGCGAAATATACTTCCCGCAATCAGCAACGAATTTGTAATAAACATCAAAGATACTTCGGTGCTTAACGTTATCGGCGTAACAGAGCTTTATTTCTTCACCGCAAAAATTTCAAAAATGACGTGGGCAATTTTTGAAACCTACGTTGTAGCGTGCGTTATATACTTTGTTCTCACCTTCAGCATAACGAGAATTTTAAAATACTTGGAACGTAAAATAGACGGTCCTTCTTCGTATACTATACATCATTCGTCAACAATACCTGACGAAAGCTTTACGGCAAAGGAGGGCGCAAGATGAGCATAATTTCTGTTAACGGTCTTAAAAAGAAGTTTGGCGAAAATGAGGTTTTAAAGGATATAAACTTTTCGGTGAACAAAGGCGATGTAACCTGTATTATAGGTTCGTCCGGTTCGGGAAAATCTACAATGCTACGTTGCATAAATCTTTTGGAGGAGCCTACGGGCGGAGAAATTATCTATAACGGAAAGAACATTCTTGAAACCAAAAATATTCCTGCATACCGCGCAAAGGTTGAAATGGTTTTCCAGAGCTTTAATCTTTTTGAGAATATGACGGTTTTGAAAAACTGTATGATTGGTCAGATTAAGGTGCTTAAGGCGAGCAAAGAGACGGCTAAAAAAGAGGCTATGTATTACCTTGAAAAGGTTGGAATGGCGCCTTATATAAACGCGAAGCCGCGACAGCTTTCGGGCGGTCAGAAACAGAGAGTTGCAATAGCAAGAGCGCTTGCAATGAAGCCTGACGTAATACTTTTTGACGAGCCGACAAGTGCGCTTGACCCGCAAATGGTAGGCGAGGTTTTGGAGGTTATCAAAAATATTGCCAAGGAGGGGCTTACAATGATAATTGTAACTCACGAAATGGCGTTTGCGCGCGATGTCGCAAATCATATTGTGTTTATGAATGACGGCGTTATCTGTGAGGAGGGCACTCCGCAGGAGATATTTACAAATCCCAAATGCCCCGAAACCAAGGCGTTTTTGACAAGATTTATGAATAATTAATGTCTACTGAACAAATGGTTTTGCGAAACCATTTGTGTGAAATTTACAATTGCACGCCTAAAAACAGCATTAAAATGCTATTTTTAGGTTCAGGACATTGATTGACTGACTGTTTGTGTCGCCTGTCGTCTCCCGACAGCCGACACAAAGTGCAAGGATTTTGACAAGAAAGGAACAAAAACCTTGCACCTGAACAATTATGAAACGCTTGCAGGCCGCTATGAGGCTGCGTTTCATAATTGTTCAGCGGTCATTAATTTAAAGCGGCACAGGATTTCCCGTACCGCTCTGAAAAACCTATTCACTTTTGCTGTTTTCCGCCTGCGGCAAAACAATCCGAAAATATTGTTACTCAACGGAAATTATATAATAATATATGGGCTGACCGCCGTAATAAACAGCAACATCCATATCGGGATACTTCTCCTCAAGCTCAGAG